>CAJXMS010000186.1 GCA_913056475.1 uncultured Bacteroidota bacterium | reverse complement strand
GATCCGCAAGGCGGGATCGTCTTTGCCTACCAGGTAAGCGACCCCAAGCGCTACGGCGTAGTGGCATTCAATGAAGATCAGAAGGCCATTTCCATCGAAGAAAAACCGGAAAAGCCTAAGTCCCGCTACGCCGTACCGGGGCTTTATTTTTACGACCATCAGGTGGTGGACATTGCCCGAAACCTGGCCCCTTCCGCCCGGGGGGAGTACGAAATTACCGATGTAAACCGGGAGTACCTCCGCCGGGAGCAGCTCCACGTGGGTATTCTGGATCGGGGCACGGCCTGGCTGGATACCGGGACATTCCCTTCCCTCATGCAGGCGGGCCAGTTTGTGCAGGTGATCGAGCAGCGGCAGGGCCTAAAAATTGGTTGCATTGAGGAAGTGGCCTATCGCCAGGGGTTTATAGACGATGCGCAGCTGGAAAAAATAGCCCAGCCGCTTCTTAAGAGCGGCTACGGCGGCTATTTAATGGACTTGATTGATAATACTTAATGCCCTCATGAGCACTTCTCTTTTTAAACGCTACGCCACCAAAGTAGATAATACCCTGGCGCGCCAGGATTTTGACCACGATCCGCCCGAACTTTACGCGCCTATCGATTACGTCCTCAAGCTCGGAGGAAAACGGCTCCGCCCGGCCCTTTGCCTGGCGGCCTGTGAGCTCTACGGAGGAGAGCTCGAAGAAGCGATGCTCCCCGCCGTGGGGCTGGAGCTGTTTCACAACTTCTCGCTGGTGCACGACGATATCATGGACCGCGCCGATAAGCGCCGGGGCAAACCAACCGTGCATACCAAATGGGACCAAAACCGCGCCCTCCTCACCGGCGATGCCCTGCCGGTACAGGCCTACCAATCCCTCTCCAAGGTGAAAACGCCCCTCTTACCCCGGGTGATGAAGGTTTTCAACCAAACCGCTATGGAGCTTTGTGAGGGCCAGCAGCTGGATATCAATTTTGAAACCGGTCAGCCGGCCACCGAGCAGGAATACCTGGAAATGATCACCCTAAAAACAGCCGTGCTTCTGGGCTGCAGCCTCCGGGTAGGGGCTATCATTGGGGGAGCCACGCCCAGCCAAGCGGAGCACCTCTACCAGTTTGGGCTGGCTGCCGGACAGGCCTTTCAGGTGCAGGACGACTGGCTCGACGCCTTTGGCGATCAGCAGAAAGTGGGGAAGCAAGCCGGGGGCGACATCCTCCAGGACAAGCAACCCCTGCTGGTGATCTATGCCCGGCAGCTGGACCCCGACGGCTGGAAAGCCCTGCGGGAGCAAGCCCTCCAGGGGGAAGAGAAAGTGGCGGCCTACACCCGTTTTTTTCACGAAAGTGGGGCGCGAAAGCAGGCGGAGCAACGCCGCGAGGCGCTCCTCGAAGAGGCTCACAAAGAGCTAAAAGCCGCCGGCGGCAGTGATGATGACATCCGGGAACACCTGGCTCAATTTGCCACTTGGCTCGCCCGGCGAGACCGCTGAGCTTACCGCCCCGTGCCGCTAAAAAATCGACTTTGCTTTGGCCGCTTCCGATCCTTCTTCCGCCTGGCTCGCCCTTCAGCAGCATCGCCGGCAAGCGTATTTGCAGGACCAGTTGCGCCGCCAGCTGGCCAAGGACCTGGGCTTGTCGCCGGTGCCTGATTTCTTTTATAAAGAGGATCTGCCCGCCGGGCTCACTTCACATTTGGCCCAGCGGGCCCAGCAAAACCCACGCGCGCTTTACCAGCTGTGCTACCAGGTAGACCTTCCGGAGGAGCGGGTGGCACAAGCCTATGATCTCCGGGAATTGGCGCTGTTGATGGTAGAGCGGGAGGCCCAAAAGGTACTCCTTCGGGAACAGCTGGCGGGGCGGCTATAACTTCAGAAAAAAATGCCGATGTAGGGCATCCAGGCCCGTCCGTAAGGCGATTGCTGGTCGTGCAGGAGGTTGTAGCGCAGGCCCAGGAGGTAACCTCCGTTGTCGCCAAAAGGCTGCCGGTAGCCGGCCTGGACCCAGCCCACCGGGGTCCAGAGGTTTTGGATCTGCCTGGTGCCGGCGCTGGTATACTGGAAAAAGTCGTGGTTGAGCAGCTCCCACTGCGTACCGATGAAGGCCTGCTTGAAAGGGAAATAATTCGCAAAAAAATTGGGCCCATAAACCTGGCTGGAAAAATTGACGTTCCGGACCGTATTGGTAAAGGGGTCGTACTGGCGGTTGATCTTGAGGTAATTATAATTAAAACCCAGGCCACTCATAAACTGCGGCGTAAAGTGATAGCCCACCTGGCCTACCACGGTAACGCTGGTAAGGTTGCCGAACTGCAGGCCGAGATTGCCCCCGTATACCAGGTCTTGATACCAGGGGCGGGCGCTGTCGGCGGGCGCTTTTTGGGCTTTTTCCGGACTTTTTGGGGAGGCCTCTTGCTCCGTGCTATCGTCTTCATCGGCATTTTTCTTAAATCGTTCGGGCTGCGCCCAAAGGAGACTTGGGCTCAAAAGCAACAGGGGAAATAGATATGGGACGAGGCTCTTCATAAGCTTGTAGGTAAGAATGACAAAGTTAAGCTTATTTAGGGGGCGCTTGGCCCTCTTCGAAGAAACGGGCAGGAGGATTAAGCAGAGCGCGAGGGCCTTTAGGGAGCAGCTTAATTAAGTTTCTTAATCTTGCATAGACAAGCAACCCTTTGAGCGGGCCCAGCCCGTCATTTAGTGTTAATTTTGCCATTCTTTATAGACCGATACTCTCGTCATGGACAGATTTTCCTTTTTAGGAGGAGTGCACGCCACATTCATAGATGACCTTTACCAAAAATACCTGCGTAGCCCGGACACCATAGAGCCCAGTTGGCGGGCTTTTTTTCAAGGTTATGATTTTGCAGTGGAAGAATACGGGGAAGAAGCTGCTGCGGACGGGCGAGCAGTAGCCGAAGGCCTTAGCCACGAGGAAATAGCTGCCGAAATACGCAAAGAGTTTCAGGTGCTGGAGCTCATTGATGATTCCCGGCACCGCGGGCACCTTTTTACCGAGACCAACCCGGTGCGGACACGGCGGGAATACTTTCCCAAATTGCATCTGGAAAATTACGGGCTCCAGGAGCGTGATTTGGACCTGCAATTTCAGGCAGCCAAGGAAGTGGGCTTTTCTTCCGCCCAGCCGCTACGAGCGATTATTGAGAAGCTCCATCGCACCTACTGCCAGAGCATAGGGGTGGAATACATGTACATCCGCAGCGGCGAGGCGGTATCCTGGATTCAGGGAAAGCTGCAGGCCAATGACAATCAACCTCAGTTCTCGGGAGCGGAAAAGAAACGCATCTTAAGTAAACTCAACGAGGCGGTGGCTTTTGAGAACTTTCTCAACCGCAAATTCGTGGGCCAGAAGCGTTTTAGTATAGAAGGGGCGGAGTCTTTGATCCCGGCGCTCGATTTTGGTTTACGCCGCGCCAGTGATCTGGGCGTGGAAGAATTCGTGATGGGTATGGCCCACCGCGGGCGGCTCAATGTGCTTTCCAATATCTTTGGCAAAACGCAGCGCGACATCTTTAGCGAGTTTGAAGGAAAAAAATTCGTTGAAGACGAGTTCGATGGCGACGTTAAATATCACCTGGGCTATTCTTCCCGTAATCAACTGGACAACGATAAGACGGTAAAACTAAGCCTTAGCCCCAACCCCAGTCACCTGGAAGCGGTAGATGCAGTAGTGGAAGGCATTGCCCGGGCCAAGATCAATACCGATTACGAGAAAGACGCTTCCAAAGTAATGCCCATCCTTATCCACGGCGATGCCGCCGTGGCGGCCCAGGGTATCGTGTACGAAGTGCTGCAAATGGAGCGGCTGGAAGGCTATCGCACCGGCGGAACGGTTCATCTGGTGATCAATAACCAGGTAGGCTTCACGACCAACTACCTGGACGGACGCTCCAGCACTTACTGTACCGACATAGCCAAAACCATCATGGCGCCCGTACTGCACGTGAATGGCGACGATGTGGAGGCGGTGATCCACTCCGTCATTTTTGCCATGGAATACCGGCAGCAGTTTAACCGGGACATATTCATAGACCTGCTCTGCTACCGCAAGTACGGCCACAACGAAGGGGATGAGCCCCGCTTCACCCAGCCCCTTCTCTACAAAAGCATCAATAAACACCCCAACCCCAAGGAGATCTACGCGGATAAGCTTACCGAAGAGGGGATGATTGATACCCAGTTTACCAAGCAACTGGAAAAGGAGTTTAAAGACGTACTGGAGATGCGCTTTGACGAGAGTAAGAAGATCGAGCGCAATACCATCCGTTACTTTATGGAAGAGGAGTGGAAAGCCTACCGGCCCTCGGAAGAAAAAGACTTCGAGCAGTCTCCGGAAACGGGCTTCCCGAAAGAGGAACTGCGCAAGATAGCTCATACCATTACCGAGCTCCCGGAAGACAAGAAATTCTTCAATAAGATCAAAAAACTGATGAAAGACCGCCGCGCCATGGTGGAAGAGCGCAATGCCCTGGACTGGGGTATGGCCGAACTACTGGCTTACGGTACCCTCATTAGCGACGGTTATAATGTTCGCCTGAGCGGAGAAGATAGCGAGCGGGGCACTTTTTCCCACCGCCACGCGGTGATCAAAGTAGAAGATTCCGAAGAAGAGCAAATCCTGCTCAACCATATACCCGGCCGGGAGGGGCGTTTTGCCATTTACAATTCCCACCTGAGCGAGTACGGGGTAATGGGCTTCGATTATGGCTACTCCATGACCGATCCGGAGACCCTGGTGATCTGGGAAGCCCAGTTTGGCGACTTCTTCAACGGCGCTCAGGTCGTCGTCGATCAGTTTATCTCCTCGGGGGAAACCAAGTGGGCGCGGCTGTGCGGCTTGACCATGCTGTTGCCGCATGGCTACGAAGGCCAGGGGCCGGAGCACTCCTCCGCCCGGCTG
>CAJXMS010000185.1 GCA_913056475.1 uncultured Bacteroidota bacterium | reverse complement strand
ACCACCGTTACGGCAAGCTCAGCGGGCGCAAAATCGAAGAGCTGATGAGCGGCACCCGGGAACTGGATGCGCAAAGCGAAAAGCGCAATCCCCTGGACTTTGCCATCTGGAAAAAAGCCGGACCCAGCCACATCCAGCGCTGGCCCTCGCCCTGGGGCGAAGGCTTCCCCGGCTGGCACCTGGAATGCTCCGTGATGAGCACCAAGTATCTGGGGCCAGAATTTGATATTCACGGGGGCGGTATGGACCTTAAATTTCCCCACCACGAGTGCGAAATAGCCCAAAACCAGGCCGGCACCGGCCACGAGGGGCCCCGCTACTGGATGCACGGCAATATGCTTACCCTCAACGGCCAGCGCATGAGCAAAAGCACTGGCAATACCCTTATGCCCGCGGAGCTCTTTACCGGCCGCACCGATAAACTGGAAAAAGGCTTCCACCCGGCCGTGGTGCGCTTTTTCATGATGCAAGCCCATTACGGCAGTCAGCTCGACTTTAGCAACGAAGCCCTCCTGGCCGCCGAAAAAGGCTACTACCGCCTCATGGAAGCGCACGAAAAACTGGAAAAACTCTCCCCCAGCGCCACCACCACGCAAGACTTTGATGTATCCGGCTGGCGCCAAAAGTGCTACCGGGCCATGAACGATGACTTCAATAGTCCGGTGCTGATCGCCCATTTATTCGACGCCGTGAAGCTTATCAATAGCGTGCCGGCAGAAAACCCCGGCCTAAATGAGTCCGATCTCAAAGAGCTGCGGCAAACTTTCCAGGATTTTGTCTTTGACATCCTGGGCCTGGAAAAAGCCATCGATGAACAGCAGGGCGGCGAGAAGCTGGACGAGGTGGTGCAAATACTCCTGGAGCTCCGCCAAAAAGCCCGCCAGGAGCGTAACTTTTCCCTCAGTGACGAGATCCGCGACCGCCTCAAAGCCGCCGGCATAGAGGTAAAAGATGGCCCGGAAGGCAGCAGCTATACCCTTACCGGATAAAGCCTATTCCAAAAATATTATTCTTTTTGGGGATCGTAATCCAAAATTATTATGGCTTTTTTGGATTACCGCAGCAACATAATCCGCCCGTGCCTTTCCTCCTCCCGGTAGTGCTCCCCAGTGCCGCCTTTAAACACCAGGCGGTAGAGGTATACCCCTTCCGGGGCTCGTTGGCCCTGAAAGCGGCCATCCCAGAAAGGATCCGCTTCCGTTTGCCGGTAGATCACCTGCCCCCAGCGGTTGAGGATTTGAAGCTGAAAGCTTACCGAGTCGCAATGGTACTTGATGGCGAAGCGATCATTCACGCCGTCCCCATTGGGCGAGAAGGCATTGGGCACGTGGAAGCGACAGCCGCAAGGCTCTATTTCCACCCGCGCACTTTCCGTGATGGTATCACAAGCCGTAGCAATAGCTACCTGGTAAGACCCGCTGCTATCGATCCAGCGGCTGGCTGTGGTGTCCCCATTTTCCCAGCGGTAGCGCACTCGTCCCGGCTGAGCCACGCTCAGTTGCACGCTATCTTCCAGGCAGAGCGTAGTATCCCGCAAAGGCCGCCGCTCCGGCAGGGGATGATAACTTACCCGCAGGCTATCGCTGACGATGCCACAAGAGGTGCTCACCTCCAGCCGGTAGTAGCCACTATCCCGTACCGTAAGGGTGGAATCCCTGCTGCCCGTATTCCACTGGTACTGGGCGGGGATGCCCTGCCGGGCGTCCAGCCACAAGGTATCGCCCGGGCATAAGGTGGTATCGCCCGGAAGGTCCAGCTCCGGCTCGGCTTTTACCACTACCGTATCTTTCAAGGTACGCCACTGGCGTCCTCGCCACCACAGCTCCACGCTTACGGGATATTTACCCGGCTCGCTGTAGGGGATTACGGGATGGGTGGCGGTATCGTGGTTGGCTGCGCCCAGGGTGGTATCGCCAAAGCTCCACCACAAACTATCGGTAACCTTGGGATAGTTGAAGTGAAGCTGCACGCTATCCGGGCAGTAGGTAAGCTGCTCGAAAGGGGCCAGGTCTAACTGATTGGGAAGCCGATTCGGTAGGTATCTGTACAAGGTCCAGGGTGGAAACGTGTGGTATTTTTCGTCTACCTGCACCCAGAAGGGGTCGCTGGTGTCCGGGTTGCTTATACGGCCCAGATGCTGGCGCTCACCGGGTCTAATGCTTACCGGCGCTTCGTAAGCGGTGAAATACATATTGCCATCCGGGGCAGAACGAATATCACGGAAATTTAATTTATTAGAAAGTGCGCCAAAAGAAGAAGGCAGAGCAATTTCCTCGCTCCGGTTGGCAAAGCTGGCCGAATCCGGCGCAAAAAGATCGTAGCGCATCAGCTTAGGAGAATGGGATGCTGACGATACGTTGTTTCTATACATATACGCATACAGATAACGGCCTTGGGGACTGATCTCCAAGAGTACGGGGTGCCAATCATACGCTGTGCCGGCGGGCTGACTGGTAGGTACCGAAAGGGGCCGTCTTACTCCAGTCGGAAACAGCTGCATATTGGGCAGCAAAAAATACTCTTCTAAATAACTTTGTTGGTAAAGACCGGAAGAAGTAAGCTCTTCGTAGGCCACGTAAATTATTCCGGATAGCGGGTGTTGAATGCTCTCGGTAGCCAATTCAGAGATCATCTTATTGCTAAAGCCAAAGCGCGCCGTATCTATTTTTTGATTGCCATTGAGATAAGCTAAATTCAGGTAGCTATAGTTCACTACAGTGTCTCCTAGTAGGCTATTCATGGCAACCCATGGATACTCACCGTAGGGGTTCCAGTAGGCCTGGGCACTGCCAAATTGAAAGACCCTAGGATCGGGCCCCAGTGAGTCCGGCTGGGCATCTAACTGCTCCACTTGCCATTGGCCGTTGATCTTTTGAAGCCGGTTTATTTTGAGAATTTGCGGAGAGAGGGATATATCTCCTAAATTACGATTATTGCCCTTGGTCAGACTAATATAACAATGCAACAAGGTGGTGGTATCCTTCCCTCTTACCGGAAAAAACCAAGAAAATGGTCTTTGGTGGAGATTATAACCTTGTCCTTGGTCATCTGTGTAGATAAATTTACTATCCCGCCAAATCCGATTTTGCTGGCCGTCGTAATAGGTGCCGTTGAGAAAATACAACTGCAGTTGACCGCTGGAGTCCGCGTAGATAGAACTAAAATTAGCATCATAATGGAAACCGGGTACACCCCGCTGCCAATTACCGGGTAAACTGGCTTGCCAGGGCACCCGGAAAAAGGTAGGAGCGCCGCCACCGCTAAAATCCATGCCCAGGCCCTGGCCAAATATCCACTGCTGGGGTGGGCTTTGCGCCCACCCCGGCAGGGATAGCATGAGGCTTAGCAGCAATAGCCAGAATCTCATTGCAAGAGCAGTTTTTGGCTGCTTTGATTGGCTCCATCTCCGATCAGGAGGATGTAACTACCCGACTGCAAGCCGCTAATCTCCTGTTCAAAATCGGAAAAATGGCATTCCCGTAGCAATTGTCCCGATAAGTTGAATATTTGTACAGGACGATTTACTGAAAAGTCCGGCATATCAAAGCGATTACGCTGAATAAATTCCGGTAAAAGCGAGGGTACATCAGTAGTACTGGTCTGACCTGATCCGCGCTTGTAGTTGTCCGCTCCCTCACTTTTGGCAAATTTAAAGCGCAAGGATTGGGAGTTGCCATTATACCAAAAGGTAATGTACTCGTCCAAACCCCCGCAATGGCCATCAATAGAGGGCGCGATATTATTACCCGAAGAAGCGCAGCCTCCGCCTCCGCTACCCGGATTGGGATTGGCGGTGAGGGCTTTTAGGTCGGGATTGGCATTTCCTGCATAAAATTCTTTACCCAACAGTTCCAGATTATTACCGGGCAAGTTATCCGTCACCCAGATGATATCCGAGTAATCTCCCGAGTAGGCTACTACGGGCAATTCATTTTGATTGCCCAGCTGATAAGTAAGCGTAAAAGCCTGACCATTATTAGCCTCGTAGATTCTATTTTCGGTATGGTAGGTCACCTGATAAAAATAGTCTATCTGCGAGGTGTAGGTACAGTTGAGCACCCCATCTATCCGGGGATGGGTGTTGCCAAGCTGGGGCAAAGCAGGCGATTGACTCGTGTTCTGCACAGTAATAGTGGTGCCAGAACAGGTTACATTAACCCCATCAGTATGAACATAATAATTTCCATTATCTTCTCCCACATAGGTAAAGATATACGTTCCGGGGGATTGTTTGCCCAGAAAAGCCACATCGGGACGTAGTCTTTGGTCATAGGTGACCGTATTATTTGGAGTGGGAATAGCTGGAACAGGGTTGGGAGTTCCAAAATTACCGAGCAACGAACCTTCGCTATACTCGATGTCCTGATTAAGATTATCAAAAACCAATACGACCTTTTCTGGAAAGCTTTCATCACAGTCCAGCCGGCGATCAAGGTTGGGATGTATCCCTATGGCCAGGGTAACAGGTCGGTTGAGCGTAATTTGACCGGGGGAATAGGAAAAGGTTTGATAGCGAATTTGCTCATTGATGGTATAGGCCACCACGCCCTTGGTCGCCTCAAGTCCGAAAACAATATCGGGATCGGAAATACCATCCGGTAAATTGGCCTTTGCCACTGTTAGGTTGTCGTGATCGACCACCGCTATGCCGGGGGCATCTCCATCCCAACAAAAAGCAGATCTCAACTCTTCTCCTTGGGTTTCCGCTAAATACACACCCGTGTTTTGCACGTTGGGATAAGGTCCAAAAGGGAGCTGTTTCTGCACCGTTACCGGGGGCGACTGAGCCAAACTTAGGGTGGAGAATAGCAAAACCAAAACGGCGGACTTTAGCAGCGCTCGCGTTAAGCCAGCCTTAGCTGGAAATTCGCTGGCACATTCGTTTTCCCAAGATAAAGACCTT
>CAJXMS010000184.1 GCA_913056475.1 uncultured Bacteroidota bacterium | reverse complement strand
TGGCGGCGGGCTGCCTGGCCATGCTTTCTTTTTCCCGGCCCTTTAGCGTGGCAGCACTGGAGTACGGGGCCCTTCTAAGCCTGGGCGTAGCAGCGGTGTATGGCTACATGCGCTGGGTACAGCAACGCCAGCAGCGGTCCATGCCGCAGCTTAGCCAGCACTGGTGGGGGCATTCGAGTTGGTTGCCCGGCGCCGTTATGGGGCTTTTTGGCCTGTTACTGCTTGTGCTTCTGGCCGATGGTTATTCCTTATCCTTCTACCTAAGCCTGCTTCCCGTGGCCGCCGTGGCTCTTCTTTACCCCGGGCTTTTCCCTCCTCCTTTGCGGGGTTTTACTTCGCTTCGCCGGGTGCCTTTTCTTAAAATAGCCCTTATTGCCTTGTGTTGGACTTACGTCACGGTGGTATTGCCGCACTGGCTGGAGGGCGGCCAGTGGAAGGGAACGTTTTGGGCCGATCTGGGCCTGCGTTTTCTCCTGGTCATTGGTCTTACCATCCCTTTTGACGTGCGCGACCTGGGGCGCGATGAAGCCCGCTTACGTACCCTCCCCCAGGTTATTGGCCGGCAGCCGGCCCTCTCGTGGTCTATGGCCCTCCTGGTGCTCAATCAGCTATGGGCAGGGCTTGCTTATGTCATGGGGGCGCAGTCGTTAAGCGTGTCACTGGCCTGGATGCTGGGCTTGGAACTGGGCATACAAATAATCCGTGGCTTGAAAAAAGAGCGCCCTGCCCCCTACGTAAGTTTTTGGGTAGAAGGTATCCCGGTTTGGCTTTGGCTTCTTACCGGCCTGGCCCTGGCTACGCAATCATATTTATACCTTTGAGCGCAGTGCGCTGCTACACCCAAGGGTGCCTGCCGCTTCGGTAAGGTTCTCATTAAGAACCCGATGCCAATCCCGGCTTTTAACGGACAAAATTTTTTTCGACTTGGATACAAAGCAAATTACCCCTCAGGAACTCGATCAGCAAGATCCCCTGGCTTCCTATCGGGAGCAGTTCTTATTCCCCCAGCATCAAGGGGCCCCGGTGGGCTACTTTACGGGAAACTCCCTTGGCCTGCAACCCCGAGGGGTGCGGCAAGAAGTACTACGCGAGCTAGACGACTGGGCTCAGCAAGGAGTAGAAGGCCATACCCGGGCCCGTAAACCCTGGCTGCCTTATCACGAATTTTTTAGCGCCTCGCTGGCGCGCCTTACCGGTGCCAAGGCTGCCGAAGTGGTCCTAATGAATGGGCTTACGGTAAATCTGCACCTCCTCATGGTAAGTTTTTACCGCCCTCAGGGAAAGCGCCGCAAAATTCTCTGCGAAGGCAAGGCCTTTCCCAGCGATCAATATGCCCTGCGGAGCCAACTCCGTTTCCATGGCTTGGACCCGGAGGAAAACCTGCTGGAGGTGATGCCCGATCCGGAAACAGGCTATTTAGATGAAGATGCGGTGGTAGCGGCTATCGACCAAAATCAGGACGAACTGGCCCTGGTGATGATGGGGGGCGTTAATTATTACAGCGGGCAGTGGCTGGATATGCCCCGTATAACCGATGCCGGTAAACGGGCCGGGGCCGTCGTGGGCTGGGACCTGGCCCATGCCATAGGCAATGTTCCTCTCAAACTGCACGAGTGGGGGGTGGACTTTGCTGCCTGGTGCAGCTATAAATACCTCAACGGCGGTCCCGGCGCCACCGCCGGGGCTTATATTCACGAGCGCTATCACGGGCAGGAAGACCTTCCCCGCTTTGAAGGTTGGTGGGGCCACGATAAGGACAGCCGTTTTGCCATGCCAGATCGTTTTCAGCCCATCCCTACCGCCGAAGCTTGGCAACTGAGCAACGCGCCGGTACTTTCCATGGCGCCCTTGCTGGCCAGCTTACGGCTCTTTGACGAGGTAGGTATGGACGCGCTCCGCCAAAAAGCCCTCCACCTCACCCAGTACCTGGCCCAAACCCTGGAAACCGTGCGCTCGCAAACGGGGATTGCCCTGCGTATTATCACCCCTCAGCCAGAAAGCCAGCGGGGATGCCAGCTTTCCGTGGTTATCCCTGAACAAGGCAGGCGCATCTTTGATTATTTAACGGCCCACGGGGTAGTGGCCGACTGGCGCGAGCCCGACGTAATACGTTTGGCCCCCGTGCCGCTCTATAACAACTACCAGGATGTACACGATTTAGGCCAAAAAATGATAAAAGCCATAAAAGAAAATTCATGAAAGATTCGGTACAAATAGCCGGCGCCGGCCTGGTCGGGTCGCTGCTGGCCCTTTACCTGCGGCGGCGGGGATACCCGGTACAAGTTTATGAAGGACGTCCGGACGCCCGCAAAACGGAACTTGCCGGGGGGCGCTCCATAAACCTGGCCCTGAGTGACAGAGGCCTCAAGGCCCTGGAAAGGGTGGGCCTGGCGGATAAGGTACTCAAAACCATGGCCATTCCTATGTACGGCCGGATGATGCACGATCGGGAAGGAACGCTTAACTATCAAGCCTACGGAAAAGATAATCAGTGCATCAACTCGGTAAGCCGCTCCGGCCTCAATGCCCTGCTCATGGACGAGGCGGAGGCGGCAGGAGCCCAGATCACCTTTGAGGAGCGTTGCCATGGCGCTGATTACCAGCGCCAGGCGCTCTTTTTAGAAAACGCCCTCACGGGCAAAAGTACCGAGGCCACCGCTGAAGTGAGTTTTGGCACAGATGGGGCTTTTAGCGCGGTACGCCAGAGCATCATGAAAACCGATCGCTTTAACTATTCTCAGCACTTTATTGAACACGGTTATAAGGAACTCACCATACCTCCCGGGGAACAGGGGGCCTTTCGGATGGAGAAAAATGCCTTGCACATTTGGCCGCGAGGCCACTACATGCTCATAGCGCTGCCCAATCCGGATGGTAGTTTTACCTGCACCTTGTTTCTCCCCTTTGAGGGGGAGCCTTCATTTGCGTCGCTGGATACCCCGGAAGCGGGCCGGCGCTTTTTTGAAGGAGAATTCCCCGATGCGCTGGCCATGATGCCCCACTTTGACCAGGAATGGGAACATAATCCCGCTGCTTCCATGGTCATCATCCGCTGCTTCCCCTGGTCGCGGGGGCGTACCGCCATCCTGGGCGATGCCAGTCACGCCATCGTGCCTTTTTATGGGCAGGGGATGAACAGTGGCTTTGAAGATTGCCGGGTGCTGGACGATATGCTCGAGGAGGGGCGATCGGAATCCTGGGAAGCGCTTTTTGAACGCTATGAGCGTCAGCGCAAGCCTGATGCGGATGCCATTGCGGATTTAGCGATGCGCAATTTTGTGGAAATGCGCGACCTCACCGGGGATCCCGATTTCCTGCTTCAAAAGAAAATCGAAGCCCGTTTTGCGGAACGGCAACCGGATAAGTGGACTCCCCTCTACTCCCTGGTTACATTCAGCCCGGATGTCCGCTATAGCGAGGCGCTGGCCCGGGGAAAAAGGCAAGACCAGATCATGGAGAAAATTATGGCCCGCCCTGATATCCACGAAAAGTGGGATTCGGAAGGGGTAATGGAGCAGATCCGGGCGGCGGTACAAAAGCAGTAGAAGTAGTGAGCCTGGCGAGCAGGCATCGGGAAGGGGCGTGGCCGCCCAAACGTTCTATGGGCCTTTCCGGAAGGGGCAAGACTTACAGCCTTGTCCTGGGGGGGGGTGTTGGGGGGGCATTCTACCTGGGGTTGCAACCCCAGGCTTTTATGTTTTAAGGCTTTCCCCCTTGGCCTGTGCGGCGCAGGGCAAAAGCTTCGCTGGCTTGCCCGCGTGTTGGGCTACCCTGAATGGGCTGGCTATGCAATCTTGTGGTTACAACCCCAGGCTTTTAGGTCTTAAGGCTTTCCCCCTTGGCCTGTGCGGCGCAGGACATGGGCTTCGCCAGCCAAACGTCCTATTGGCCTGCCCTGAAGGGGCAGGAACATTACAGCCTGGGGCTGGAGCCCCAGGATAGGCGGTACCCTTAAATCATATCTGCAAGGCTGTAAGCCTTGCAACCCGCACTAAGTGGGCCCTCCGGAATGAGGCAAGACTTACAGCCTTGCCCTGGGGGATTGTTGGGGGGGCATTCTACCTGGGGTTGCAACCCCAGGCTTTTATGTCTTAAGGCTTTCCCCCTTGACCTTTCTTTTGGAAGTATCTAACTGCATGGCTTGGGATCAATTAGTATAGCGGTGCTGGTGGGGCACTTTGCATGGACAAGGCCTTTGTGGATCAGCTTGATCTATACAATAGTGGGCAGCCCGCCTATCATTTTATTATCAATTTTTTACGCGCCAGCAGAGCCCCGTCGGTACGGCGCATCACCACCAGATAGCTGCCGGCGCTGAGGTGTTCGGTGCGAAAGTGGAAGGTATTGGGACCAGGGTAAGCGCGGTCGGTGTGGGAAAAGATTTTTTCCCGGGCGCCATCGATGCGGTACAGGTCAAAGTGAAGCACGCCTTCATTTTGGCGCTCAAAATGCAGGGCGAACTTAGGCCGTGCGGGATTGGGGGCGAGTTCTACGGCGGGGCGGGTAACCTGGGACTCAGGAAGCCCAATGCCTATGGGCGTTTGGTTGTAGTTGGGGCTGCGCAATTTGAGAATGGCGGTAAGGGGCCGTCCCTGGTCAGAGGCCTGATAGCCGGAAGCCCAGATCACGCCGGTATCGCCGTAGGCCGGTTGAGCCCCCGTGTAGTCGCCCCAGCGCTCGTATTTGCGGTTGTTGCCGTCGGCGATGATGTCGATGTAATCGCCACCGCGCACCAGGGTATCCAGGCTGCTATAAGTGGTGTCGTTGTCAAAAAATACGCTGGAAAAACCGGGACTGAGGCTATCGCTGCTGTGGTTGAAAGTAAGCAAGGCTTCTATTTCGGAGGCGTTTTTGCCGGTATAGGTGATCTTGGGGTAGCCGGCATCGATGGGGTCAAAGCTGAG
>CAJXMS010000183.1 GCA_913056475.1 uncultured Bacteroidota bacterium | reverse complement strand
CCCGGCAGCGACAAGGCGAGCTGGATTACCGCTTAGCGGCCGTGGTGCGAGACAGTATTGATGCTTACTTACGCCACCACGGCCGGATAAGCCGCCAGGGCGGCCGGCGTTTTGATTTTAGGCTGGATACGACGCGCTTCAATGTGGGAAAACAGGACTTCCGGGTAGCCCCGGGGGCGCACCTCGTGGTGGATAGGGGGCGTTTTTACGTGCGTTCTTTCCTTCTTCGCCGGGGAACGGATAAGGTGTACCTAAGTGGGGCGATTAGTAAAAGCCCCTACGAGGTCTTGCGGGTGCAGTTTGAGCACCTCGATATCCAGCCCTTTAATTACTTTTTGGCGGGCCGTGGTACCCGCCTCCAGGGCGAAATGAACGGGGTGCTCATCGGCAATCAACTTTTGTCCCGGCCGCGTTTTTTGGCCGACGTGGCGGTGGACTCCCTGCGGCTCAACGAAGACCTGCTGGGAACGCTCCGTTTTTCCAGCTCCTACCGGCCCCGGGGCGATAGCTTGGGCGTAGCGGCGACGCTCCAACTGGGGAAGCGGGAGACTATGCGCCTGAAGGGGCAACTGGAGCCTGTTTCGGGGGGAGCACTTCGCGCCGATCTCTGGCTGAATCGTTTCCGGGTGGCGGCCCTTAACCCCCTGGTACAGGGCGTAGCGGAAAACCTTCGCGGTATGGTGGGCGGAAAGCTGCGGCTGCGGGGAACCACCACTGAGCCGCTCCTCCTGGGGAAACTGCGCCTGCCCAAGGTGGCCTTTACCGTTTCTTTTTTGCAAACCGATTACAACCTCGCCGGAGATCCGGTGGTGTACTTTGAAAAGGATAAGATCCGTTTTCCCAATTTAGCCTTGCGGGATACACGCTTTGCTACCGAAGGGACCCTGGATGGTGAAATACGCCACCAGTCCTTTAGGCAGTTTGACCTGGATTTGCGCATAGCGGGAGAAGAGCTACTGGTGCTCAATACGCCGCCCACCCGGGAGGATGCCTACTACGGTACGGCCTTCGCGGGCGGGGAGATCTTGCTACAAGGCAGCCCGGAAGATCTGCACGTGGATGCCTCGGTAAGCACCCAGCGCAAAACCCAATTTAGCATACCGGTAGTAGGAGGGGACGAGGAGCGACGCTCTGACTTTGTAAGCTTTTATAATCCCCAAAAAGAAAAAGACTCGCTCGTCCTGCGGACCGGGGAGGCCTACCAGGAGGAAGGGGTAAGCCTGGATTTTGATATTCAGGTAAACCAGAACGCCACCATTGCCATCATTCTGGATGAAGAGACGGGCAACCAAATGACGGCAAGTGGAAGCGGGCCCATAAAATTAAAAATGGATGCGCTGGGCCGAATGGAACTTTTTGGGAACTACACCGTGGCCAAGGGGAGCTATAATTTTAACCTGGAGGGATTGCTCAATAAGAAGTTTGATCTCATGCCCGGAGGGACGGTGAGCTGGAGTGGGGACCCCTACCAGGCACAGCTTAACCTCACGGCCCGCTACGTGACCAAGGCAGATCCGGGCGTATTCCTGGGCAATATGGTGAGCACCAGCCCTACCCGCACGGAAGTTTTTCTGGAAGTACAGGGCCCCCTTACCAACCCCAAGATAGGCTTCGAAATAGCCTTACCCCGGGCCAACTCCACCGTACAGGCGGTACTTAACAACCGCTTAAGCAACGAGGAAGCGATCAATCAACAGGTATTTAGTCTTTTAGCGCTTAATAGCTTCACGCCGCCCAGTAATGTTTTTGCCGGCTCCGGCGGCGGCTTGAATCAGTGGGACCTGCTGGCCAATCAAGCGGCCGCTTTTCTCAATCGTTTTACCGGCGATTATCAGCTAAGCTTAAGCTATCAGGAAAACCAGGACGTAACCACGCCTTCAGACCAAGAGCTGGAAGTGGGCCTTAGCAAGGACTTTTTTAACGAAAGGCTTACGGTCAATAGCCGCGTAGGAGTCCCTCTGAACCAGCAAGGGGGCAATGCCAGCATCGCGGGCGACTTTGAGGTAGAATACAGCCTTACCCAAGACGGGCGTTTGCGCGCCCGGGCTTTCAACCGGGCGGTGGATAACTCTTTTGGTCTAAGCTTGGGGCAGCAGCAAATTTATCAGCAGGGTATCGGGCTGCGCTACCGGGTAGATTTTGACCACTTTGACAAGCTATGGCAAACCATCCGGTGGGGTAAAGGGAAGCAAGAGAAGAAGCCGTCCCTTCCCAGGCAAAAGGACTGATGCCGCCGGTGTTTACTTATTCACATGATTGAGCACCAGGGCCCGGGCCGCTAATTCACCACTTTGCATGGCCCCGTTTAGGCTGGGGTTTAAAAGGTGGTCGCCCGCTTGGTACAGTCCATCCATCACGCGGGTTTGCTCAAAGGGGACCTCATTTTGCAGATCCGTGAGCTTCGGCAGGGCTTTCTTCACCTGAAAGCTTCTCAGAAAGGTCCACTCTTCTACCTGGGCTCCCAGGAGGGGGGTGAGCTCGTTGCGAATTTGGCGTACCACTTCTTCTTCGGCCTGCTGCGGCTGTTCGTGCAGGGTCACTTGCAGGATAGAACGATGGGCGGGGGCATAAGAAGCGGCTACATCGCTGAGGACGGCCAGGCTATTGATGAGCGGCTTGTCGCCGTACGCGAGGGCAATAAGCGGCTTGCCGAAAGGAGATTTTTCAGCGGAAAAATAAAATTGAGCGGTACTGTTCCAGCCGATCCCTTGTTCCATTTGGGGTAGGAGCGCCGGGGCATCACAGGCCATAATGATTTGCTGGGCGTGTAGGACTTCTCCATTTTTCAATTCCACTTGCTGCGGCTCCACCCGCTGAACTTCCGCCTGAAAGCGAAAGTCCGTTTTGACCAGCTGTTCTTTAAGTTGATGGGCGATGCTTTCCATGCCCTTTTCGGGGAGGGCCACTTCTCCCTCACTCATCATCTTGAACACGAATTCAAACATGCGCGAGCTGGTCTCCAAATGGGGCTCCAGGAAAATACCGCTGTAAAAAGGCTGGAAGAAGCGTTCGATGATCCGGTTACTAAAACCCAGGGCCTTCAAGTAGTCCCGGGTGCTGGTTTCCGGACCGTTAAAGATGTCTTCCAGAGATTTCCGTTGCACCCGGGCGCGTAGATTGCCCAGGCGTATTTTATCCATAAGGCTTCCCACGGGGCTTAGAGCCATCATAGGCAGGGCCTTGGGGTGGCGCTTGGTGTCTTTGACCGTGAATTTTCGCGCCTGATTAAAGCAAATGGCGCCCGCGTCGAAATAATGAAGCTTTAGTGCTTCCAGATCGAGATATTTCTGGGCCATGGGGTAGGCGGTGAGGAGCACCTGAAAGCCATGGTCCATCCGGTAGCCGCGAAATTCATCGGTTCGGAGGCGGCCTCCTACGCGGTCCCCTTTTTCCAGCACCAGGGTATTGAGATTGTATTCTTGCAGGTAGCGGGCGGCGGTAAGGCCGGCGGCTCCTGCGCCGATAATGATTGCGTCGTAACGCGAAGAACTCATAAGGAAAGTCGTTATACCTTATCAAAGATAGGATAAGTAGGGCTTGTTCAGCCAAAGGGCCGGAAAAATTTGTTCCTAAGCCGGTTAGTTTACGCTAAGGGCTTGTAACAGCTTTTCCCGCTGGTCCGCTATTTTGGGGTCATTGATATAATCGTCGTAGCTCATGAGCTTGTCCAGCACCCCGCCGGGACCAAATTCTATAATGCGGTTGGCAATGGTTTGGGTAAAGGTGTGGTCGTGGGAGGTGAAGATCATGGTGCCGTTAAAGTCCTGCAGGGCGTTATTGAGGGCCTGGATGGACTCCAGGTCGAGGTGGTTGGTAGGCTCATCCAGGGAAAGGAAGTTGGCTTGCTGCAGCATCATGCGTGAAAGCATGCAGCGCATTTTTTCCCCACCGGAAAGCACGCGGGCCTTTTTGAGAACCTCCTCCCCGGTGAAGAGCATTTTGCCCAAAAAGCCGCGTACGTACACTTCGTCTTTATTGGTAGAATAAGTTCGGAGCCAATTGATAAGGTCCTCGTCACTATCAAAGAAAGACTGGTGGTCCAGGGGGAGATAGGCGGTAGTAATGGTTTGCCCGAAGGTAAAGTGACCGCTATCGGGCTGGCGGCGCCCGTTGATGATCTCCAGCAGGGCGGTAATGGCCAGGCTATTGTCGTTGAGGAGGGCAATTTTATCGCCGCGGTTTACCTTAAAGCTCAGGTTTTCAAAAAGGAAGCTTCCGTCGTCCGCCCGGGCACTCAGGTTATTGACCTCTAGGATTTGGTCCCCGGCGGTGCGGGCCTGCTCGAAGATAATGGCCGGATACTTCCGGTTGGAATGGGGCATTTTTTCCAGGTCTATTTTGTCCAGCAACTTTTTCCGGCTGGTGGCTTGCTTGCTCTTAGCGGCATTGGCACTGAAGCGCTCAATGAAGGCTTGCAGTTCTTTACGTTTTTCTTCCGCTTTCTTATTGGCGGCGGAGCGCTGCCGCTGGGCCAGCTGGCTGCTTTCGTACCAGAAGCTATAATTGCCTGGGTAAAGTTGGATTTTGCCGTAGTCGATATCGGCTATTTGGGTACAAACGGTATCCAGGAAGTGCCGGTCGTGCGATACGACGATAACGGTATTTTTAAAGTGCAGCAGGAAGTCTTCCAGCCAGCTAATGGTTTTGAGGTCGAGGTCATTGGTGGGCTCATCCAGAATGAGCACATCGGGGTTGCCAAACAGCGCCTGGGCCAGCAGTACCCGCACTTTTTGCGAGCCATCCAGCTCAGACACCAGCCGGTCATGGTACTTTTCGGTAATGCCCAGGCCGCTGAGCAGGGCGGAGGCGTCACTTTCCGCATTCCAGCCGTCCATTTCGGCAAATTTCTCTTCCAGCTCAGAGGCCTTCATGCCGTCTTCTTCACTGAAGTCGGGTTTGCTGTACAGGGCCTCCTTCT
>CAJXMS010000182.1 GCA_913056475.1 uncultured Bacteroidota bacterium | reverse complement strand
AGGGCTTTACGGTTGATACTTGCTATATTTATGACAACTACATCGCCTACGGGGACGCCATGGGCGGTTTTTTAAAGAATGACGCCAATGGCTGGGATATCAATGGCAACGAGTTTGCCCACAATGGCTTGGTAGATGACCGGACAGACGGCCTTGATATAGCCGACAATACCAGCGGTACTGTCGTAGAAGGCAACCTGTTTCGCGATAATGGCGGTGCGGGCTTTGATACCTACCGCTCCAACGGCGGACACTGGGTAATCAACAACACCTCTTACGGCAATGGCGAATTACGTCGCGAACCCAGCGGTATGCGGATTTACGGCGATCGCTCTACGCTTATAGTCAAAAACAAAATTTACGATAACCCCGGTGCGGGTATATTGGTGGTAAGCGGGGCCAAGAAGCACGACATAAGCAAGAACTCGATTTACAATAACGGTAAAGACCCGGCTCCCGGCGCTTCTGCCGCCCTGCGCCAAGTGGGTATTGACTTGCTGGCCCCTACCGAGGATCACGAAAAGGGTACCGCTCCCTTTGTAACGCTTAACGATGATCTGGACGCCGATAATGGCGGCAACAACTTGCTCAACTTTCCCATTATCCTCGACGCCATCGTCAATGGCTCTAATCTTACGGTGAAGGGTTTTGCCCCTGCCGGCGCAAGGGTAGAGTTCTTCAAAGCGGATTCTTATCCCAATGCTCGCTGGCCGCAGGGCAAAACCTACCTGTTCAGCGCTACCGAAGGAAGCCCGGCGGACGCGGACGGAACGGTAGGTAGTTATGGACCCGGTAATGTGAATGGCATTAACGTAGGTACCAACACCAGCGCCAACCGTTTTGAATTTACCGTGCCCGTGCCGGCTGGTTTCTCCAGCGGCGATCCCCTTACCGCTACTGCTTTCAAAAGCAGTGAAGGTACATCTGAATTTGGCCCGGAAGTAACTTCCATTCCGGGTAACAATATGGCCGTGCAGCCCAACCTCGATTGTATCTACATCGATAAAAACGGCGATATCGTGGCCCGCTTTGGGTACAATAACCCCAACAGCGGCGCTAAAAATATAAGTATTGGTGCCAATAATAGCTTTAGTCCCGGAGCCAGCGACCAAGGGCAGCCCACGGCCTTTTCTTCCGGCGTAAACAGCAATGTGTTTTCGGTGACTTTTCCCGCTTCCAGCTCCCGTACCTGGACCCTGGACGGCAGTTCTGTAACCGCGGACATCAACAGCACCCGCTGCCCCGTAGACCTGGAGGTAACCCAATCCGCCAGTAACAATACGCCGAACGTAGGCGATGTAGTAACCCTTACGGTTACCGTCAAAAACCTTACCGCCGGTATCCCTGCCACGGGTGTAGACATTGGCTACAGTATTGATCCCAACTTTACTTTCCAGAGTGCTGTGACTTCTAAGGGTAGCTATAATAACACTACTCAGGTGTGGAGCATTAATGAGATAACCAATGGTTCGCCCGTTACCCTCACCGTGGATGTAAAGGTGAATGGAGACGGAACCAATACCGCTTCGGTAAACACTCAAAATGCGCCGGATCCCGTCACCGCCAACAATTCAGCTTCTACTACCTTGACCACGGGCGGTTCTTCCGGTGGTAATAACGGCGGCATCGAAAGCGAAGGCTCCATGAGCGAGCTGATCGCTCAGCGCAATTTTGAACGCGTGAAGAGCGGCAAACACCGCTTCTACGATCACCTTTCTGAGCAGCCCACCGTTCAGGAATTCCGCAATGCCCGTCGTGGTAAGGTGAACAACATCAACCAGTATATCCCGGCTTTTGGTCCGCAGAATACCACGGC
Organism: uncultured Bacteroidota bacterium; assembly: GCA_913056475.1. GTDB lineage: Bacteria > Bacteroidota > Bacteroidia > Flavobacteriales > Schleiferiaceae > CAJXMS01. The sequence continues at coordinate 3,123 of CAJXMS010000182.1, read as the reverse complement.
AACCATTACTACGCCTAATGATCTCATCGGTATTACCAACGCCGTAAGCGTTTTTGCCGCCGACTACATGAAGCCCAATCAAACGCGGCTGGGCGCTATTTTGGCCCTGGAAACCCAAAATGATGTGTACAACCACACCAAGATCATCTGTGACCGACTCAAAGGAGCCGAAATGACCCAGCTCAAAGACATTACAGTTGACAATAAACACTTTGTCCTGAGCCGCCTGGACCAGGCCGATGGTTCCATTGACTACAGCGTGTCCTTCGTGGCCTACAAGGAGGCCAATGGTGGCTTTACCATCGACAACCGCTACAACCAGGGCGAATACAATCCCAACGGTCAAGCGGCTATCTACAACTTTCAGGTTTGGTCTGTATCCGAAAGTGTAACCAAAGATCTGGTAACCCGGGTTATCAATAAGCTTAAAGCGGCGGACTCCGTAAGCTACCTTAACAATAGTACCCCCGTTATGCCCACGGTATACGTGAAGTCTGGAGAATACAAAAACGGCAAGGTGACCATGGAAGTAGTTAATACCGTAGGCGCCACTAAGCTGGATATTGACTACAACTACACCAAATCGGAAACCAGCACCCGGAAGTACAAAACCACCTTCCTGCAACTGGACTCCAGCAAAACTCAGGAAACCGTAACCTGGACCCCCAATCACCTCTTTGATTTGGGCTTTAAACTTAACAACAACAAGGCCGGGGGCACAGACGTCCTTTACTTTGCCGATGGGGCTTGGGGCGTTGATTACGAGCGCAACACCGGCGTTCAGAATGGTAATTTTGTGGTGAACCAGGAAACCGGATACACCGCCAGCAGCAATCGTTACCATCTGGAGCGCGGTGCTTCTTTTGAAGGCGATCTCAAAAATTATTTCACCATCTACAAAAACCTGCGTCCGGGTAACCTTCCCGCCGACCTCAGTCAATTCAACCAGGTGAAATTTGACGCTGAACTAACCGGTCAAAGTGAATTTGTGGTCACCATCGTGAGCGATAGCATCGAACAATGGCAAAATCAGTTCCGCAAAACGGTAACCGTTTCTAACGGCGCCATGACCACCTACACGGTAGATTTTGCGGACATGACCAGCTTGGGAGGTGGTACCATCAAGCGCGATGATATCGTGTCCATTTCTTTCTCCGTAACCGGGGATCAGAACAACTACAAAAACACCAAAATGGAGGTAGAAAACGTTGTCTTCACGCCCAACGGCAAAGGAATAGGCTTCGAGGAAGAAAGCCTTAACAAGCCTAGCCAATTTACCGTGTACCCTAATCCCTTTAGCGATGCTACTCGTATTGACCTGAACCAGCAATTCGGCGGGGAAGTAGAGTTAAGCCTCTACAATCTTACCGGTGCTCAGGTGGATTACAAAGACTTCGGTCAAATGCGCCCCGGCCTGCACACCCTCGAGTATCAACCCAGCGAGGGAATTCCTTCCGGTGTATATATGCTGGAGCTTAAATCAGGCGAAAACAGCACCACGCAGCGCGTGATTATCCGTCGCTAGGCCTCCGGCCGCTACATGGCATTGATTTTATGGAAAGCTCCACGCTGTTGCGTGGGGCTTTCTTTATTTTGCACCTTTATGCGAATAGATAAATACCTCTGGTGCATACGCCTGTACAAAACCAGAAGTAAGGCAACCGAAGCGGTGCGCAAAGAACGCGTTACCGTAAATGATGAGCTTGCCAAGCCCTCCCGCAAAGTAGACCCCGGAGATGTGGTGGTGTGCCGCAAGCAAGGCATAGCTTATGCTTATCGGATCAAAGCCTTGCCAAAGTCCCGCGTGGGGGCCAAGTGGGTGCCGAACTACGCGGAAGACCAAACCGCTACCGAAGAGCTGGAAAAAAAGGATTTTATCCAGCTCATGAAAAAGATGGACCGCCAAAAAGGCACCGGTAGGCCCACCAAGAAGGAAAGGCGCGAACTGGATGCCTTTCGTCAGCGTCAGCGGCCCAAACAAGAGTGATAAGCCCCAGGCCCCAGTTTTAAAAACAATAAATTCGCCCGCTGGAAGTTAAACTCTCCCGTTAACGCTTTACTTTCCCCAGGTATTTTGAAAAATGTGCTTCGCACTTCTACTGTTCTCGGCTTGCTGTTCCTCCTGGCCACCTGCAGCCGCGAGAAGGATCTTTTTACCGCCCGTCTCTACCATGAGATGGTTACCCAGTACAATATTATCTTCAATGGGCAACAAGCCCTCCTTCAGGCCCGGAAATCTCTCCGCTCTTCCACCGAGTTGAAATTTGACAGTCTTTTGCCGGTTTTTATCAACGGCAGCGCTAAAAGTGTTAGCAGTGTTCGACCTGATTTGGAAAAGGCCGTTAGCAAGGGCAATAAGGCTATTCTACGCCACTCCATGGTCATTCAAGGACAGCAAAAAAATGACGTAATCGATGATAGTTATTTACTCATCGGTAAAGCTCGCTATTACAACCGGGAGTACCTGCAGGCTCTGGAAACCCTTAATTACCTCATCCAAGAATTTCCCCGCTCCGAAGCGGCTATGGAGGCTCGCATTTGGGCCGGTAGGACGGAAACGGCCTTAGGCAACTATCTAAATGCGAAAGATCGCTTTGAGGCCATCTATCGCGACCGGAATCTGCCCAATAAGCTACGGGATGATGCCTACGCCGCCTATGCCGAATTGGCCCTGGCGCAAAATGAACATCAAGATGCCTTTCAATTACTGCAGCAAGCCCTCGAAGAGGCTAAAGACAAGGAAGTGAAGGTCCGCTGGCACTACCTTTCCGCCCAGCTTTTGGCCAAAATGGGCAATGATTACGAGGCCAGCCGCCGATTTGCCAAGGTGGTCAAAATGGGCCCGCCTTACGCGTACCTCTTTAACGCTAAGTTGAGTCAGGCGCGCAACATAGACGTCGGCTTGCAAAGTCCGCAAGAGGCTTACGAGGCCCTCCGTAAAATGCTGGGAGATGGGAAAAATCGCGATAACCGCGATATCATCTACTATACCATGGCGGAAGTAGCCGATAAGCTAGATGACGAAGAGCAGGTGATCCATTTCCTCAATCGGTCGGTACGTACTTCTACCAGCAACGCCCGGCAGAAAGGGCTTAGCTATTTGTGGCTGGCTCAGCTTAATTT
>CAJXMS010000181.1 GCA_913056475.1 uncultured Bacteroidota bacterium | reverse complement strand
CGATCCGGAACGCGGCGAGCGCGCGGGCGTCGAAGCCCTGGCCGTGCGCCCAGTGGCAGAGCGCCTCCTCGCTGCCGTGGGTGACCCAGACCTGCGGCGCGCCGACGTCGTGCAGCGTCTGGGTCAGCTCGTCCCAATCGGCGTGGTCGGAGATCACATAGACGTAAGCAATGAAGTCAAAATCAACGAGGATTTTGCCAACCTCTTCCAAAATAGCCCGGACCTGATCATAATCGCCGACGCGGATCAAAAGATCACCCAGGCCAACCCGGGTAGCACCCTACTATTGGGCAGCAAGCAATCCCTACTGGGCGAGAACTTGCAGGCCATCTTAGCCGAAAACGGGGCCCGGCTACACCTCGAAGACCTAAAAGCAGCGCCCCAACCAAAAACCTTTCTGCTGGAGCTATCCCATCCGGAGTACCTGCATTACCGAATTTCCGTATGGTGGTCCGGCGCTAACTACTTTTTAGTAGGTAAGGATGAAACCGAGCTTAAAAAGCAACAAACCGCCCGGCAAAAGCAAGAGGAGCTCAAAGATTTAATACTGGGTATAGCCAATAACTTCATCGAGGCTAAGCTAGCGGAAATACCCGCTATGATAGAGGCGACCCTTGCCGAGGTGGGCCATTATGTCAACGCCGATCGCTCGTACATTTTTGATTATGATTTCAAGCAAGAAACTACCACTAATACTTATGAATGGTGTCGCGAAGGGATCGAGCCCCAAATTGAAAATCTGCAAGATGTGCCCATGTCGCTTTTCCCCCAGTGGCTTGATAGCCATTTAAAGGGAGAAACGATGTATATTCCGGACGTCCACGATTATTCGGATCGGGAATTAGGCGAATTCCTGGCCGCCCAATCCATCACCTCTTTATTGGCTGTGCCCATTTACGGCGAAAACCGCTGCTTAGGCTTTATTGGATTTGACTGGGTGACCAGCGAAAAAGCTTACCAAAAAGAAGACGAAGACATTCTCCAGGTTTTCGGTTCCATGCTGGGCCAGCTGCAGCTGCGTGCGCGCAACCAACAACAGTTGCAGGACAGTTTTACGCTTAACAATAGAATCATTGATGAGGTGCGGACGCCCATCATCGTAACCGATCCGGAAGGGAATATTGAAATCATAAACGAGGCATTCTGCCACCTCACCGGCTTTGACCGGGAAAGACTCTTACAGGACAAGGTCCCTTACAGCTTTTGGCCCCAAGAAAAGGCCGCCCAGTACCAAAAGCAGTTCCCAAAAGTTTTAGAAGAAGAAATCAAAACCCTGGAAATAAACATTCTAACATCCAAAGAGGAGGAGATCCCCACCAAAGCAGATTTTGATCTCATCAAGGGGGAGCAGGGAGAGCCGAAATACCTGTTGGTCACCATGTTTGACCTCCGCACCGAAAAGCGGCTACAGGAAGACTTAAAACGGGAACAGGCTTTTGCCGAAATGCTTCTGGACCAAAGCCCCATCTACATCTTTGCCATGGACCGCAAGGGGAGCTTAACGGACCTCAACAAAAACCTGCTTAATGCCCTCCGTTCAAACCAAGACGCCTTTGTCGGCCAGCCGGCCTTTCGTCTCTGCCATGAAGGAGATGCGTTGCGCCTATCCCAGCAAATTAGCCGCCTGGAGCAGGGTGAAGACAGCCGGATAACGCTTCAGCACAATTTTCCTGGCACCGAGCAGGAGCAAATGATCGAGTGGACCTTTACGCCCCAAAAAGGAAGAGAGGGCCAGCGGTGGCTCGCCTTTGGTATGGATGTAACCGAAGAGAGAAGTCAAAGAGCCAAACTCGAGCAAAGCCAGGAAAAACTTAAAAAAGCGCAGCAAATAGCCCGCATGGGAAGCTGGGAAATAAACCTGGCCACCGGTCAACGATATTGGTCCGAGGAACTCTATAAACTCTTAGACATCCCGGAAGACCAGCCGCCTTCCCCAGCATATTTTTTGGAGCGGGTAAAGCCACACGAGCGGGATCGGGTCATTGAACAACTCAGCCTGGCTCAGGAGGGCGAAATGGATTATACCCTTAAATTTCATTACCAAAAAACTGGTGGGGCCGAGCTTATTCTAAAGGACCTCGGAAAAGTAGAGCGGGACTTGAACGGTAAACCACTTCGTGTGCTGGGTACCACCCAAGATATAACCTTCGAAGAAAAAACCCGGGAAGAATTAAGCCTGTACCAAAGCTCGCTCGAACGGCGAAATATCTTGGCCGATCTGCTCTCCCGCATCAATAGTCTTTTGCTCTCCTCTGATGACTGGGAGCAAGCCCTCAAGCTTACCATCAAGCACCTTGGAAAAGAACTTAAATCAGCAAGAGCCTTTGCCTATGCCTTAAAAGAGCAGCCCGAAGGAGGATTTTATGCTTACTTCCAATCCCAATGGGCCCCTAAAAGTTATAACAACCGCCTTCAAACCCCCAGGCGAATCAGTAAAATCCCTACAGAAGGCTGGCATAATCTCATCCAACGCCTGGCCCGAGAAAAATGTCTCTTTACCAATCACGAGGCCAAAATAAACCTCGCCAAGCTGCCCAAGGTCTTTCCCTGGCAGCAGCAAGAAAATCTAGTGCTGGTTGGCATTGTTTGGGATAAAAAGTTAGTGGGCTTTATTGGTTTGGAGCAACTGCCCGCTCAAGACCTGGACGCCGCCCTAAGAAACAACCTCAAAATTCTGGCTCAGAATTTAGCCGCCAGTTTCAACGTTTACCAAAGCGTTAACCAATTGCAGCGCAGCAACGAGCGCTTCCGCATCCTCAACGACCTCAGTAAAGACTCCCTTTACGAATTGGACATTAACAGCCAAACCCTGAGTTTTACCCGGCATTTGTCCAAAATACTGGCCGCCGATGCCACTCATATTAATGCCATTAACAAACGTATCCATGAAGCCGACCGGCCCAAAGTGATAAAAACGCGCAAGCAGCTGCAAGAAGGCCATCAAGACAAGGCGGCTGAGATTTACCGTATCCAAAGGCCAAATCATCAATGGATCACCGTAGAAGAAAACATGCAGCTGGTCCGCGATATAGCCCAGAATCCCGTTTCCATTATCGGCGTAATTCGGCCCCACAGTGAAATTCAAATGCAAGGCAAACTTATTGACAATGCCCTTGCCCAAGCGGCCCTGGCCCCCATAGAAGTAGACTTTGAAACGGGCCAAGTTCGCCATACCGACAGCCTTTACTCCATTCTAGACCTCCCGGAAGGAGATGAAGTAAACCTTCACAAAAAAAGAACCCAATTTTTCATTAACCAGCAGTGGCTATCCCTCCAGGGAGTGCTTCCTTTTATACAGCAAGGCGAAAACAGCCTTACCGTCCTGGCCTATACCGCTAAGCAACGTTACAAATGGCTGCAGGTAAGCCTGGAATCCGAAAAACTGGACGAAAGCCTGGTGCGCAGCAAAGGCTACATTCAGGATGTCACCGAACAGGTAGAGCAGCAAAAAAATTATGAACAACTCAATTATTGGTTGCGCCGTTCCCAGGAGCAATCAGAAATGGGTAACTTCATTGTAAACCCCAAAACCGGCCAGTGGACCCTTAGTGAAACCCTTAAAGAGCTCCTGGACATCCCTACCGATTTTTCGGCCCATGACTGGCTTGACCTGATTGTACCGGCTTATCGTCAAAAGACCTCAAAAGAGGTGCGCAAATTATTCGCTCAGGAAGAAAGGGTTTCCTTTGAAACGATGGTGAAAAAAGGAAATCAAGCAGATCAGCTATTCTGGGTGTCTATAACAGCCGAAACCTATCATTCCGAACAACAAGACCAAATAGCGGGTACCGTCCAAAATATCACCGCCCGGAAACGATACGAACAAGAACTGGAAATAAGCAACAGCCGCCTGAGTAAAATTGCCTGGGAGCAATCCCACCTCGCCCGAGCTCCCTTGAGCAAGGTACTGAGCTTTACCGAAGAACTGGAGCAGGACTTGTCTCGAAAGGCAAACCGCCAAAGCCTGGAAGAAAACATCCGTAACCTAAAAAATTCTGCGGGCGAACTGGATCAGGCGCTGCGTAGCCTGGTCCAGGGCACTCAATCCCTCCAGCCGGACAACGGGACGGGCTCACCAGATGATTCCAATAATTCCCTGCAGGAAGCCGCCCCTCATCAGTTTATCATCACCGATGATGATCCCATGGTTCGAAAACTGTACAGCAAAATCCTAAGCCAAGCGGGGCTTTTGGAAAACCCTCTCGTTTTCGAAGATGGGGAGGACTTACACAACTACTTCCTCCAATTAGAAACCCAGGAACAACCCTTCCTGGTGCTACTGGACCTCAATATGCCCAGATGGGACGGATGGAAAACCCTGGATGAAATCCATGTGCATTTTGGAAGCGCTCAGTATATTAATTGCCGCGTTATCATTCTTACCTCCTCCCCCAATCAGACTGACCGCCGCCGGGCCCTCACTTACCCCTTGGTGGTAGATTACATTGAAAAGCCGCTTAACCTGAAGAAAGTAGAACACTTGAAGGCAATTGATTTTTTAGCTTCCAGCTTTAAATAATGGCTTTCTAACAATTAAGAATTTTTCCAAGCGACCGTCCTTAAAATCCTAAATAGGCCACTGCCCACCTCAGTCCCTGGGCTCCGCTAAAAAGCCAATAAAAAACCGCCACCCCCTTCACGGGCATGACGGCTTTCGAGGGAGGAGGATTTATATTTTAATGCTCGCGCCGCTGGTCGTAAGCTTTTTTTCCGCCGTAAGCCGCTCCGGCGGCCGCCAGAAGAACAAGGCCGCCAATGGGAGCGGGGTTACTACTGCCGGGCGGAGGCGGCAAGTGCCAGCTTCAGACTCCTTAATCGCCTTCAGAATTTGCGTTTTCGGTAAATCTTAATCTCCGCATAATGACAGTTTAAAGTTAGAAATTCTAATTTTAGGCTTTCCAAATTTTGGGGGAGGCAGCCATCTCGGGCGAAAGGCGCTGCTTAACCGAAAAACTGCAGGAAATAGTTCTGTAAGGGGCTCCGGCGCAGCCCACCAC
>CAJXMS010000180.1 GCA_913056475.1 uncultured Bacteroidota bacterium | reverse complement strand
GAGCCAAAGCCACAGGATTTTGAACGGAGCGAAGAGATCACCATGAAAGGACACGCCACCGATAGTGCTTTTGTGGCGCGGGAAATCCTTATGAAGTGCCCGAGTAAATACAACGACCAGCAGCAAATGGCCGGTCAAACTTATTAAGGAGCTGTAGATGGAATATGTAGGGGAGCACCTGTGGGCGGGCCAATTGGGCCGGGCCTTTAGCAGTCTTGCTTTTGTGGGCGCTTTGGTCGCCGCAATGGCTTATTTGCTTTATCACCGAAAAGAAGAAAAAGGCTATGGGCGTTTGGCCCGGGGGGCCTTCTGGGCTCACTCGGTGGGCGTACTGGGTGTAGTGGGCATGCTGTTCTATATCATGCTCCAGCAGTATTATGAGTACAATTATGTTTTTGAACACACCAGCAATGCCCTGCCGCTGCGCTATATGTTCAGTGCCTTCTGGGAGGGGCAAGAGGGAAGTTTTATTTTGTGGCTGTTCTGGCACGTAGTGCTGGGCCTGATTTTAATGTATACCGCCCGCCAATGGGAGGCGCCGGTGATGGCGGTTTTTGCCGCGGTACAGGGCTTTCTGGCCAGCATGATCCTGGGGCTTTACCCCTTGGGTATAAAGGTAGGCAGCAGCCCCTTTGTACTCATGCGGAATATGCCTGAAAACCTCAGCGCTCCCTGGACAGAGGTGGCCAACTACCTGGAGCGCTTCCCGGCTTTTATGGACGGCGCTGGCCTTAATCCCCTTCTGCAGAATTACTGGATGACCATCCATCCGCCGGTGTTGTTTCTGGGTTTTGCTTCTACTCTGGTGCCCTTTGCCTTTGGCATTGCCGCGCTACTCCGTGGGGATTTCAAATCCTGGGTTAAACCGGCCTTACCCTGGACCTTTTTCAGCGTGGGTATCTTGGGCTTAGGTATTCTCATGGGCGGCGCCTGGGCTTACGAGGCGCTTAGCTTTGGTGGTTTTTGGGCCTGGGATCCGGTAGAAAACTCCTCCCTGGTACCTTGGCTCATCATCGTGGGCGCGGCCCACTTGCTGCTTATTTATCGCCATAAAAGGACGGGCTTGCGAGCGGCTTTTGCCATGAGTTTACTGGGCTTTTTACTGGTGCTCTATTCCACTTTCCTTACCCGCAGCGGTGTGCTGGGCGATAGCAGCGTACATGCTTTTGTGGATCTGGGTATGAGTGGCCAGTTATTGATCTACCTGGGCTTCTTTGTGCTGGTAGCGCTCGGGCTCCTGGTGTACCGGTGGAAACAAATCCCTAGCGCTAAAGGAGACGATAACCTCAGCAGCCGGGAGTTTTGGATGTTTATCGGTAGTTTGACCCTCCTGGTAAGTGGCTTTCAGATCATTTTTAGCACCAGCATCCCCGTGATCAACAAGCTGATCGGGCCCGAAGGCGTAGTGCCTTTGATGGGCGATAAAATGGCGCCCCCCCTGGATGCCATTGAACATTACAACAGCTTTCAGGTGCCTTTTGCCATTATTATTGTAGTGCTTATCGCGGTAGGGCAGTTTCTGAATTACGGGAAGACCAATGCGCATCTTTTTTGGCGCTCTTTCCGCCGCTCGGCCATTATTAGCCTTCTCCTGAGTGCCCTTCTGGCCCAGCTTTATGGTTTTTGGAATCAACCGATCTATCTCGTTTTACTGGTAACCAGTATTTTGGCGGCCGTGAGTAATCTGGACTACTGGCTGGTCAAAGGCCGGGGACGGCTTACCCTATCCGGCAGCAGCGTGGCTCACCTGGGCATCGGGCTCCTGCTTTTGGGGGCGCTTATTTCTAATGCCAAGCAATCGGTCATTTCCAGCAGCCGGGTGTTCCTAAGTGAGGATTTACCGGCCAACGAGAACGCCCTTATGGAACTGGGCGATACCATCCCGCTGGGCCCTTACACGGCGGTGTTCCAGGGAATGAGCGATAGTATCCAAAAGCAGTACTATACCGTCCAATACCTGAGCGATACGACCGCTCAGGCAGATTCGCTCTTCACCCTCCATCCTTATCTCCAGATGAGCGATAATATGGGGCCCACGCCCAATCCGGATACCCGCCACTACTGGGACAAGGATTTATACACCCACGTTACCTATTCTTCTTATCTGGAGCCGGAGACCGAAGATGGCTACACCGATGAACAGGAAGTACTTTTGGGGCAAGGGGATACGGCGATCTATAAAAACCATTTCATCGTGCTGGATAGCCTGATGGTCAATGCGGGCATGAACGAGGAGACAGGCCAGGTGCAGCGGATCCGGCTTACGGCCGCCGCTCGCTTGATCAATGTGATGGGCCAGGAATTTTCGCTTCGCCCCAGTTATAAGATCGAAGGCAATCAGGAAAGCTTTGAGGATGTGGTTATGGATTCCCTGGGTTACAAATTTCGCTTTGCTTCCGTAGAACAGGAGAGTAAGCGGATTAAAATCACGGCCTGGTCGGAAGCCAACGCGGAAGAGAAACCTTTCATCGTGATGAAGGCGATCGTTTTTCCCTTGATCAATATCCTCTGGCTGGGCTCCATCCTGATGGTGATTGGAACGGGCCTGGCTATTTACCAGCGGGTGGTGAAGAAAGGCTGAACCCGCCTCTAAAGCTTAGACCTAAGATTGCGGTGCTTTCCTAAATCAATTATTGACCAGGCTATCTGCTGGTTAATCGAAGAGGAGCGTAAGGCAGTTGGGGCGTAGGCCCCGGGTTAAGAAGGCATCAATTTTGGCTGTTCGATAGCCGGCCCTCTTCAAGCCTTGGTGGCTAAGGCTTGCTCTGGTTTACCCGCTCCCATGCAGGAAGCATAACGCAGAGTGCTAAGGGGGGGAGGGTGTAAGCGTTGGAGGGCTTTTCGGCCCTATTTGACAATGGTCAAGATGACACCACCCAAAGATCAAGCCTAATTGGGGGGCTACTATTGCCCCTTTACCTTCTGGTAGGTACGATACTCAAAGGCATGGGGGTGCTTTTCGTCTGCGGAATGCGCTTCGCGGGCTACTAATTCCCAGGCCTGCTGATCCCATTCGGGAAAGTAAGTATCGCCCTCGTAAGAGTGGTGAATATGGGTGAGCTCCAAAGTGTCCGCATAGGGCAGGGCCAGCTCGTAAATTTTGGCGCCCCCGATCACAAAGGGTTGCGGGTCATTTTCCGCTTTGCGCAGGGCCGCTTCCAAGGTGTGGACTACGATGCAACCGGGGGCCTGGTAATCCTTTTGCCGGGTAATCACTACGTTGGTCCGGCCCGGCAGCGGCCGGTTTACGCTTTCAAAGGTTTTCCGCCCCATGAGCACATGGTGCCCGAGGGTGAGCTTTTTAAAGCGCTTCAGATCGTTGGGAAAGCGCCAAATGAGCTGGTTGTCTTTGCCGATCACCCCGTTTTCCGCCAGGGCGGCAATCATGGTTAAATGCATGGGAGTAGGTTTATCCATAACGGAGAAGCTTTCATAAAAGGCATTCCTACCCGCATGATAGGCCTTACCAACATCACTCCTCCCTCAAAGGCAAAGGTAGCAACTTGGGGCGGTATGGCTTGGATGGGCTTATTCCTTAGGCCTATGGGAACTGACTTTGTTTATAAAGCATCAAAGGCTATTCTGCTTCCCCTCACGAAAATGCGCTTGCAAAGAAAAATACTAATTTAAATACCGGCTCAGTAGGCTGGGGCAGGTCACCTTTGGCCCGGCGGTCCTAGCCCACTGAACAAATGAGCCTGCTGCCCATTCTGAAAGGTGTAAGCAAAAAAGGACTTTTGCCAACGCCCTTTTTTGGGCTAATTTCGCAACAGCTATTTTTCGCATAACCCTTTAAGCAAGTTTGGACGATATGAAGGTTCTTGTTTGTATCAGCCACGTACCTGATACCACTACCAAAATTAAATTTACCGAGGATAACAGCGCCCTGGACAAAGAAGGGGTGCAATTTGTAATCAACCCGTATGACGAATTTGGCCTTACCCGTGCGGTATGGCTTAAGGAGAAAGAGGGCGCCGAAGTGACTGTGCTTACCGTAGGCGGCGCCGAGGTAGAGCCTACGCTGCGGAAAGCCCTGGCCATAGGGGCCGATAACGCCATTCGCGTGGATCAGGAAGCCACCGACGGCTTTCAGGTGGCCAAGCAAATTGCCGCGGTGGCCGAGGCAGAGAAATACGACCTGATTATAACCGGGCGGGAATCCATAGACTACAACGGCGGCCAGGTGGGCGGCATGGTGGCGGCCCTCTTGCAGCAGCCCTTCATAAATGCCTGTGTAGGCATGGAAGTGGAAGGTGATAAAGCGGAGTTGATCCGCGAAATAGACGGTGGTAAGGAAAAACTATCCGCCCAATTGCCCTTTGTAATAGGCGGCCAGAAGGGCCTGGTGGAAGAAAGCGACCTCAAAATACCCAATATGCGCGGCATAATGCAGGCCCGGAAAAAACCCCTGGATGTACGGCCGCCTGCAGAAACAGCGCCCCGTACTAAAGTGGGTACCTTCGAAAAACCCGCACCGAAAGGAGACGTGAAGATGGTAGATGCGGAAAATATAGAAGAACTGGTCCGTCTCCTGCACGAGGAGGCCAAAGCCCTCTAAGCGCTAGGCCGGATTTTTTAAGAAAACACTAAAGAACACAAGCAATGTCTGTACTGGTATACCTTGAAAATTGGGACGGAAACGTTAAAAAAACCACTTGGGAAGCGGCCACTTATGCGGCCAAAACGGCCGAAATGCTCGGAACCGAAGCTTATGGAGTGTCCATAGGGCAGCCGGAGGAAGACTTGGCTCAGGCCGGAAACTACGGGCTCAAAGAAGTCATAGAACTAAAAGACGAATCTTTTAAAAGTTTCGATGCCAACGCTTACGGCCAAGCCGTGGCCCAAGTGGCGCAAGCGAAAGAAGCCACTACCGTGATTATAAGTGGTACCTCCAATGGGAAAGCCCTCGCGCCGGCTCTTACCGTGGCCCTGGAGGCGGCCTTGCTTACCAACGTGACCCAGCTCCCGAAGCATACCGAGCCCTTTACCGTACGCCGCAGCGTTTTCTCCTCCAAGGG
>CAJXMS010000179.1 GCA_913056475.1 uncultured Bacteroidota bacterium | reverse complement strand
TCTCCGGTGACCTCAAAAACCCCCGGCGGGCCATTCCCCGCGGCACCTTTTGGGCGGTAGGCACCGGCTTACTTCTTTACCTGCTTTTGCCCGTTTTCCTTTCCCAGCGGGCGGCTCCGGCGGCTTTGATAAGCGACCCACTGATCATGCGAAAAATGGCCCTATGGGGGGATGCGATTTTACTGGGCGTTTGGGGCGCCACCTTGTCGAGCGCTTTGGGCAGCGTGCTGGGCGCCCCCCGGATTTTGCAGGCGCTGGCCCGTGATGGCGTACTGCCCGGCTGGCTGCGCTGGCTGGGTAAAGGCGCCGGAGCGCAAGATACCCCGCGCTATGGCACCTTATTTACACTGGCTATCGCCTTGCTGGCGGTAATGCTGGGTAATCTGAACGTCATAGCACCGGTGCTTACCATGTTTTTCCTTACCACCTACGGAGTGATCAATCTTTCGGCCGGTACGGAGAAGCTCTTGAAAAGTCCTTCCTTTCGGCCCACCTTTAAGGTACACTGGGGCTTTTCCGCCGTGGGGGCATTTGCTTGCCTGCTGGTGATGCTCCTGATCAATCCGCTGGCCACCGCCGCAGCGACGGTCGTGGTGTTAGGCATCTATTTTTGGTTGGAAAGCCGCGGGCTAAAGACTTCCTACGGCGATGTGCGCAAGGGCATATGGAGGGCCTTGATAAGGGCCGGCCTGCTGCGCACTACCCACCATAAAGAGGCCAAAACCTGGCGGCCCCAGCCTTTGGTTTTATCGGGAGCCCCCACCAAGCGTTGGCACCTGATCAACCTGGCCCGGACGCTTACCCATGCCCGCGGGCTAATGACCGTGGCTATGGTGATGCCGGAAAAAGGCACTAGCCCGGAAAGACTACGGCAAAGCGAACAAAACATTGAGCAGTTTATGCGTCGCCGTAAAGTAGCAGGCTTGGTGCGCTGTATTGCGGCAGAAGACCCCTTTACGGGCAGCGAAATGCTGGTCTCCGCCTACGGCATGGGCGCCATGGTGCCCAATACCGTCATACTAGGGGCCAACGAAAATGAAAAAACCCTGCCCCGCTATTTGCAAATGATCGATCACATTTACCAGCGCAAGCGTCACATTCTGGTGATGCACACCAGGGAGGAGGGAAGCACCTTTGGCCGCCAGGCCCAAATAGATTTGTGGTGGGGTGGCCTGAAAGGTAATGGTGGCCTTATGATGGTGCTGGCCCACCTTACCCGTACGCACCCAGAGTGGTGGGGCGCTCAGGTAACCATCAAAATGGTGGTAAAGCCGGGGGCGGTGGAAGGCACTCGCCAAAATTTAAAACAGCTGGTGGAAAAAACCCGCACGCACTGCGCCATTGAGGTCCTGGAAAGTACAGGAGCCCCCATTACCGAGGTAATCCCCGAAGAGTCGCGGGCGGCCGACCTAGTTTACATGGGCCTCAAAAGGCCCGATCAAGATTACGTTTCTTACTACCAAAAACAGCAACAAATGCTGGAAAAGATGCCTACTACGGTACTTTGCCTGGCGGCAGATGAAGTGGCCTTTGACTTTATCCTGATGCCGGATGCTTAGACGCGTAGCGCCTTGAGCCGAGTACTGAAGCGGGGGAGCACATACCAAGCCAGCCCGAAAATGGCGGAAGCATATAGCACCGTGGCCAGTGCTTGGTTGAGCAAAAAGGGAAGCCCCGCCACATAAGAGGCCACCAATCCACTCAGATTGAGCGGATACATGGTGCCACCCAGCCATACGCCAAAGTTGCTGACCAGATAAAAAACCAGCGATCCGCCAATACTGGCGCCCAATACCGGCACAAAATTCCGCTGGCGACCGATGCCATAACGACCGATGAGCGTCATTAGCAGAAAACCGCCGTAGATGAAGGCAGCTCCGGGGGTGAACCAGGTAAAGCCCGCATAATAATCGGCAAAGAGGAAATTATTAACCAGAAGATCACTTAAGAAGAGCATTACCAGGGGCATTAAAAAGGCTGCCCAGCGAGAACGATAAAGGGCACCTCCTGCCAGGGCTACCGCTCCCACCGCTGTAAAATTAGGCCAGTGGGGCAGCAGACGGGTAAGCACACCGATGAGTAAAACTGCGCTGAAGAGGTAAAAAGCTCTTTTCATAAAAAGGAAGGGACTTTAATTCGTTTTACTGGTGGGCAAAAGTAAGGGGAAAGGTCCACACCAGACAAATCTATGGCCGGTATTCTTCTAAACTGCGGTCGGTGTAAAAAATGATGACCCGCTCGATCTCCTTTTTCTGCTGGGAGGGAAAAAAAGAGCGACTTTCACTTTTGTACTCCGCCTGCTTTTCCTCCTCGACCGGCTGCTTAGGGGCAGCATTTTCAGTCCCTTCTTGGCCCGTAGATGAAGCCCCCGTTTGGCTTTCCGCCTGGGAAGCCTGAGGGAGAGGAGCCCCTCCAGGTGGAGCTACCTGGCGGACGCCCTCCAGTTGCTGGAGATCAGCTCCCCCCGCGGCTGAAACCGCCTGATCCGGGGGAGGCGTAAAAGAGGCCGGCTGTCGAAACAAACGCCCCTCGCCCCGGAGGAGATAGTGGAGATTAACATCTGTAAATACATTTGTAATCGCCTGAATAACACTCAAACTGGGCTTATTCCGACCAGAGAGTATATGGCTGATTATCGCCGGATTGATTTCCAATCGCTGGGCAAATTCCTTTTGGCTAAGACCACTGTGGTCGACCAATTCTTGCACGCGGGCGCTGACGGGGTCCATTGGTTTTTATTTACAAAAGTAATCACTAAAAACTTAAGGCGCAACCCCACATTTAGGTGGTTCAAGTATCACTTTTGGCAAAGTATATAAATAACTGGTAATGTGCCGAATAAATATCCAAACTAAGAGAGGGAATGGGTTTAATTTACAAAAGTATATTTGTAAATTAGCAGCAGTGGTCTGGCTATCGTTGAGACCGGGCTCAAAGGGGAGGATAAAAAGCGCTTAAGCATAAGCGCATAAAGTGGATCTAGGCAAGCCCTACTTCCCGGGAGTCTACGGTTTTCATGTGTCGTCTTCCGGGATAAAACATCTAAATTTTGCTCTTACAGGCAATTAACATTAGTAAATACATTTGTAAATTAAGGCCTGAAGGGTGGGCTTCCTTTTCGTAGTGGGGGGGGTATTTACGCTTCCCGGGCGGAGGGACATCTTGTTAGTTGGGGCCAAAAGCTAACTGGGCCAGGGAAGTTTCTTTCTCCTCTGCGCTATTTCAGCCAGCGGCGCCGGGGCTACCATCTGGCTGCGGGGCGTTTTGCAATACAACCGCCGGTTTATTCCGAGCTGGGCAGTTCGTAGCGGTAGAGTTCTTCCCCTTCGGTATTGTAGAAAACGATACCCACCTTGCGCGCATCGTAGGGGCCGCTAACTTGAAGTAAGGCATAATTGCGCTGCTCGATCAGGGAGCCTGCTACCCGCCATTGGTTGAGTTCCTCCGGCTGGGCGGGACCGGAAGTGAGCGGGGAAATAGTAAACTCATAGAGATCATTGCCTCCGGGCATGGGGTAATGCATAACCTCGCTGTGGTGGCGGTCGCCCGAGAGAAACACCACGCCCTCAATGTTTTCCTCTTCGATCCGGCGGATCAGGTACTGCCGTTCCCGTTCATAGTTGATATGGTTTTCGTATTTCTGGGCAGAGTTAAGGAATTGACCACCGGTGGCCACGAATTTATAGGGCGCATTGCTTTGCAGGAGGAGGTCTACCAGGCGGTCGGTTTGCTTACGGCCCCAGATATGTTCGGGGGCTTGGGCATGTTCCTCGGTGCGGTGGAAACGGTTGTCCATCAGGAAAAAATCGATCCCGCGGTAGCGGAAAGCGGTAGTAATGCCCGGCAGGTCGTCATAGCCGTAACTGGGATTGGGCCAAAAGAGCTTAAAGCTCTCCAGGGCCCAGTTGCGGTGTATCCAGCTGCCACTGCTGTTGTTGGGACCAAAGTCATGATCGTCCCAGATGGCGTAATGGTTGCACGTAGCCAGCAGCTTTTGCATTTCCGGGAGGGCCCGGGTGTGGCTGTAACGGGCCAGGTAGCCGCTGCGCGTCCACCAGTCGCCCGGACGGAGGTAAATGTTGTCGCCCAGCCAAAGCATGGCATCGGGCTGAGCAGCAGCGATGCTTTCGAAAATTTGATAGCCGCCTCCATAAGGTTCACCAGGTCTATCATATTCTTTTTCATTGATATAGGTGCAGCTACCTAAAGCCATGCTAAAAGCAGGTGGATCGCGCCGATAGGCCCAATTGGGAGCGCTTGTGAAGGTAGTGGGATAGGGCCGTTCCAGGACTTTTCCGTCTGCTATCAGGTCGTACTGGTAGGTAGTTCCGGCCGTTAATGCCCGAAAATAAAGTTGGGCGGTATAGGCGCTTTCTGCCCGGGTTAGCAGGGTATCGGTGTAGCGATAGGTGTTCTCATCCAGGGCCTTGTAGCGGGCCCAGAGGGAGGCCTGGCCGGTCAACTGCACCCATACCACGGCCTCCCGCATTTCGGCGTAGCCCAGCATGGGCCCGCTGCGCAGGATTTTATTATGGGGGGCCTTTTGGCCAAATGTGGTTCCGACAGCGAGCAGCCAAATGGCCCAGAGGGTGACGCGCATAGCGAGTAAATTTGTTTTCAAAGGTATCTGCGGCGGGGGACAATATGACGCTCTTAACGCAAATTTAAAGCCTTGCCCTGTGCTATCTTTGCGCGCTAAATGATCACTTGGGCCGTGCAGTGTAAGTCAAAAGTAAATTGTTTTAGAAGTGTCTATAATAATTCACTTAAACTAAAACTTTAATTTTATAATGAAAATTAACCATGAAGACAAAGCGCGGTACGAACGCTACCGCTTACAAGCATGGCAAGAGCGCTGGCTGCGTCCACTGCTGTCGGGCGAGATCCGATCGTCTTACGCGATGACGGAGCCGCAGGTGGCGTCATCGGATGCCACCAATATCGAACTGCGGATAGAGCGAGAGGGTGACGAATGGGTATTGAACGGACGCAAATGGTTCATTACCAATGCGATGTACGAGCGAACGAAGATCTT
>CAJXMS010000178.1 GCA_913056475.1 uncultured Bacteroidota bacterium | reverse complement strand
TGTATTCTAACCAACTGAACTACCGGACCAAAAAGAGAAGTACCGAGGAGTTTTTACGGGCTCTACCCCGGCTTTTTATAGGTAAAGCGAAACCTTGGTCCGGACGAGCCTGGAACTCGTCTCGCCATAGGCGAGATGACAGGCATGTATTCTAACCAACTGAACTACCGGACCAAAAAGAGAAGTACCGAGGAGTTTTTACGGGCTCTACCCCGGCTTTTTTAGGAAAAGCAAAACCTTGGTCCGGACGAGCCTGGAACTCGTCTCGCCAGTGGCGAGGTGTCGGTTATATGCTTTAACCGGACTAAAGTTGACCAAAGAGGAATAAACCTCCGCCTTTAGGGAGCGCAAAAGTAAAGGCTTTAATCAAGATGACCAAGATGTGGAGGAATATTTTTCTAAAATGAGAAGCACGGAAACACGCGTCACGCTCTGACGATTAGGCGTGACGCCATTTATTCCGCAAGGGAAAAGCTTATTTTAAAACAACTTCCTTTACTGGGAATGCTGCTACAGCTTATTTGGCCTTTCATTTTTTGGGTGTACTCCTTACAGAGAATGAGGCCCAAGCCAATGCCTTGCTCTTGGGCGGTTCCTTCTCGGATCGTCCGTTGGGGGGTAAAAAGTTGTTCCGCCTGGTCTGCTGTCATTCCAACGCCGTTGTCTTCCACTTCCAAGGTGATGCTGGCCTGGTAAGTATAAGAGCGTATTTTAATGCTACCTCCTTCGTGGGTAAATTTAATGGCGTTGCTCACTAGGTTTCTTACGATCATGCTTAACATATTTTGGTCACCTATGATCCGTACTTGGGGAGCATCTAGGAGCAACTCGAGGGCGATTCTTTTTTTTGTGGCAATCGGCCGCAAGGTTTCCAGGGCCGTTTCTACCGCCGGGCGGATTGGAATAGGTGTGAAGGAGGGGTTACTATCTCGTTTACCCCATTCAAGGAGGTTATCCAGCAGGTTACGGCTTTGCTTAGTAAGGCTAAGCAATTGTTCCAGGATTTCATTCTCTTCTTTGGATCGATGGTCTTTTTTTTCAGAGAGGATAAGGTCCAGGTAGCCTTCGATACTGGAAAGAGGGTTGCGGAGGTCATGACCTATGATGGAGAAAAGGCGGTCTTTTTGCTTACCCGCTTCTTGGAGCTCCAAGTTACTCTTTTCCAAATCTTTTTGTTTTTCCCGTAATTTCCGCAAGTATTCGTTTAAGCGCTGTTCGTTTTGCAGGTAGTCCTTTTTCATGTATACGGCCCCTACCACCAGGACAGTTAATATGCCGGCGAAGTAGATGAGTGTTAATAATGCGGTAGCTTCTTTCGGGGCGTTCGAAACACTTTTGGGCGGGAGCCCGAAAAAGGCTACGCCCAGGGTGATGGCCAAAAAGACGACGATGAGAATGGTAAAAGAGCGTTTCTTCAAGACAATGCTCAAAAGAAGGAAGGGCACCACCAAGCCAAAGAGCACGGGGCTTTCCTGATGTCCAGTGAGAATATATTTTAAATAGATGGTAAGGGTGGATAAAACGATGAAGGCCCCTAGAGACCAGTGAAAAGCTTTGCCTTCCTGTATGAAAGGGATAAGCAAACCTGCAAATAAGCCAAATCCAGCGCAAGCTAAGGCAGAGGAAGTGGCCCCTAAGAGCCCGTAGATGGCACCCATGACAAGAAAGGTGGGGCTGGAAGCAAGCACCACTACTCGCAGGAGCCTTGTCCGGAAGGAGAGCCCATGGTTGTAGAGATACTTAAGGAACCAGGCTTTGAAGGTGGCCACCGGGTGGTTATTTAGTGCGATTTCAAGTAAATGGGCATTATGGGTGAGACAGGGAAGCTCGTTTTTGGGACGGGTGTGCTGTTATCGTACGATGGTAACTACACCGCTCTTTTGCTCGGTGCGGGTACCTTGTTCCTGGCCGTAGGTGTATTTAATTACATAGGTATAGGTATTGCCCGTAGGGGCATCTCCTCCATCCCAGGAAACTCGGTAGTCATCTGATTGAAAAACCTTTTGACCCCAGCGGTCAAAAATGCTAATATTGAAATCGATAAGTTCCCCTTCTGGGCCGCAATTGGGAAAAACCTGGAATTCGTCGTTTTTTCCATCGCCGTTTGGCGTAAAGGCATTGGGGGTATAAACGTCACAGGAAACACAGTGTACAGGATCAATGGTAATGCTGTCCCGATAGGAGCAATATCGGTTTTGAATATCAGCCCAGTAGGTGCCGGGCTCGGTAATGATGAACCGATTATCGGTGGATTCGTCGCTCCAGGTAACGGAAACCCCGGGGCGGTCTATAACCAGATCTATGCGGCCTTCATCACAAATGACGGTATCTTCCGGGAGTTGAGGGAGGTCGTTTTCAACTACTTGCACAAAGTCGATAAGATAATAAGATTTGAGCGGGTTAACCGCATCTTCTAAGGGGAGTATTTCCGTTTCGGCATCGGTGGAAAAATTACCGATGGTCAGGTATTTTTCATTGCCGGTTGCTTTGTAAACGTCACAGATGGGCGTCCAATAGGAGGTGTTGGTGATTACTCTTTCGTTGGTCACTTGCGGTTCATAAGGGAGGACGTTTCCTTCTGGAATCGTGTCAATTACGCTATCGGTAAAAAGGAGATTGAGGTTGGCCACGCCCAGTCCGAAGCCATTATCTCTTTGCACGGGCTTAACGTAGTAGGTGATGCGGTAAAACTTACCTGAGTCAAGTGGCTGGCGAAGTTCACCGTGGAGATAGTCGCGCAAATAATCGCCCGCGCCGGTGTCGCCAAAGGCGCGTACTCCAGCAAAGCCCTTTCCATCGAAGGGGAGGGCATTGTTGGTAGCGGAGTCGCTTCCGGGAAATTTACAGGGGTGGTAATAGTCTACTTGCCCAAAGAAGAAGTCCCAGGGCGCCACATAGTCATTGAAGTTAGGGCTATCGATGGGGCAGCCGGCCTTGTTTTCCAGGCTTCCGTTGAGCACGAGGTTTTGGGCCAGGGTGAAAGCGGGGGCGGCCAAAAGAAGAACAAAAAGGAGTTTTCGCATAGTAATGCTGAATAGGAGGAGGCAAAATTGCATATTCCTCGGCATTTTTAGGGGGCTCACTTAGTAATCAAACCGTAAAAATAAGTAAACTTTGCCCAACCTGAGTAAAGGACTTAAAAAACGAGCAACTTGGAAACATCTTATTTCGCTCATCCCACGGCAGTTATAGATGAGGGGGTGAGCATAGGCGCCGGATCTAAGATCTGGCATTTTAGCCATCTTATGCGAGGCTGTAAGCTGGGAGAGCGCTGTAATTTGGGCCAAAACGTGGTGGTGAGCCCTGATGTGGAGCTAGGGCGGAATGTGAAGGTGCAAAATAATGTGTCTATTTACACGGGGGTAACTTGTGGCGACGATGTATTTTTGGGACCCTCGATGGTTTTTACCAACATAGTAAATCCGCGGAGTGCGGTGGTGCGCCGGGGCGAGTATGTCAAAACCAAGGTTGGCCAGGGAGCTACTATAGGGGCCAATGCCACCATTGTATGCGGTCATGACATTGGCCCCTACGCTTTTATAGGAGCGGGCGCAGTAATTACTAAAGCGGTACCGGCTTTTGCCCTTTTTTTGGGGAACCCGGCTCGACACGTGGGTTGGATGAGTAAGTATGGGCAGCGCCTGCATTTTGATGAAAGGGGCAAAGCCCAGTGCCCCGAGGGAAAGGATTGGTATTCACTGGAAAACAATCAGGTTAAAAGTTTAGAGCATGACCAATAGCGATGCGGTGAAATTTGCCGTGGTAGGTTGTGGCCGAATCGGTAAGCGCCACGCCCAAATGATAGATAAACATCCAGAGGCCAAACTGGTGGCTTTATGCGATACGGCGGCCAAAGAGACCCTGGGTTTACCAGATTATGAAGCCCCGTTTTTCAACTCTCTGGAAGCCCTTCTAGAGGCTCCACTGGAGGTGGATGTGATCAATATAGCTACGCCCAATGCCCTCCACGCGCCGCAGGCTATAAAGGCGCTCCAAAGTAAATGCCATGTGGTAGTCGAGAAGCCCCTCGCGCTGACCAAGGGAGACGCAGAAAAAACCATCTTTACGGCTTTGCAACACAATCGGCATGTTTTTGCCGTTATGCAAAACCGCTATTCACCTCCTTCTGTATGGTTAAAGGATATCCTTGAAAGCGGTAAGCTAGGCCGTATAAACCTGGTACAGATCAACTGCTTTTGGAATCGGGATGAGCGTTATTATCAACCGGGGAGCTGGCACGGAAAAAAGGACTTAGACGGGGGGACCCTCTTTACCCAGTTTTCCCACTTCATTGATGTCATGTATTGGCTTTTTGGTGATATTGAGAATGTAGAAGCCCGGTTGAAAGACTTTAATCACCAAGAAAGCACTGAATTTGAAGACAGTGGAACAGTTAGCTTTAATTTCCAGGCCGGCGGCTCAGGGGTGCTTAGCTTCACGACCTCCTGCTGGGATACCAATTTTGAGAGCAGCATAACCATCCTGGCCGAAAATGGTACCATAAAGGTGGGGGGGCAGTATATGAATGAGGTGGAATACTGCCATGTGAAGGATTACGAGATGCCTGAGCTGGCCCCCTCTAACCCCGCCAACGATTACGGCCCCTTTAAAGGTAGCGCAGCCAACCATGTGCACTTGATCGAGAACGTGGTAGATGTTCTTAAAGAAAGGGATACCATCACGACCAACGCCCTGGAGGGCATGAAAATAGTGGACATCATTGAGCGCATTTACCAATCCGCTAAAAGCCTATAAGGATTATAGGAATTGCTTAGTTTTGCCTTGTTCTTAGGCAAGCTAACGTATGGTTAATTCCTTTTCTGCCATAGCCGTATTCGGGGTACTCCTGCTCATGATAGTGGTTTTGGTTCTCGACCGGTTTAAGTCCTCGCTGGTTTTTCTGGTAGCGGCTTTATTACTGGTAGGAGCCAGGATAATACCCATGGAGGACTTTACTGCCGGCTTTGCCAATACCTCTATCCTTACCATCTTTTTATTAATCATCATTACGGGGGGAGTCAATGCTCATTTTAATGTAGCGGGCTTGTTC
>CAJXMS010000177.1 GCA_913056475.1 uncultured Bacteroidota bacterium | reverse complement strand
GGGCAAGTAGGTTTCGATGCACCACCGCAGGGTTTGTTGTTCCCAGGGCGTTTGGGCTTGTTCTAGGAGCGCACGATAGGGGGCCAATTCTTCCCAGAGCGGCGCCTGTCCAAAGTAAGCCTGCAGTTGCGCATCCCAACCCAGCTTTACCCGAGACTGCACCACGGCATAGGGGTGGCGGAATACCAATACGTAATGGGGATCAGGAAAATGCCGGACCAACCAGGGGAGCATCCCGTTAATGCGAATATCTTTCACCACCCGGCCCGGATAGGGCCGGTTTCGCCAGAGCGGACTACGGCTGTTGATCCAGGGGTTACTTATACGGCCGCTTAGCACTTGGGCAACTTCCGCCTCCAGAGCGGCATTTTTTTCTTCTGGAGGCACAAAGGGGCTGCGGCTGGGCAATACCCTTTTCATGGCAGGGACCCGCTCCGGATGGAAAGGCTCCCATAGATAGCGATAGTCCAGCGCCGCCACCAAGATCTCTGCCAGCCAGCTGGTACCGCTGCGGCCACTTCCGGCCAGTACCCAGGTGTCACTGAGCTCTTCAGCGCTTTGCCGAATGGGCTTAGGCAGTATTCTCTCGTGTAAAAGGCGCTCCAAACGATTCATATTCAGGAGGTTTTCCGAATAGCCCAGTAAAACACCTTCACCAGCTGGGCCGGGGCCAGCCGGACCATGGTTTTCACCACCAGGTGGAAAAGCAGGTGATGCACTCGCAGCAAGCCCAGCCGGTATAAATCCCACACCTCCCGCCACTCATGGCGCAAATAGGAAAGGCCTCGCCGGCGGGTGCCAAAGAAAGCACTGCTGGCCCGGGCGTACACCAGGGGCTCGGGAATATTGGCTACCTGATGCCCCGCCATAAGTAGACGCGCCCAGAGTTCATAATCATCGCCTACTGCCCCATAATCTCTATAACCACCCACCTGCTGGATGCAGTCCCGGTGGTAAAGTACCGTCATGTGATTAAAAGGACAGCGCCAACGGGCGTAGCGGAGCACATCGGCATGTTTTTCGGGCAAGCGACGGATGGCTTTGATTTCCCCGGGATGCTTATCAAACTCGGCTATCCAGCTCCCCAAAACACGGAGTTCCGGATGCTGCCTCAGATAAGCGCGCTGCCGGGCCAAGCGATCTGAGCGGCAGATATCATCGGCATCCATGCGAGCCACCCAGGGAAAGCGCGCTTGGGCCAGTCCCTCGTTTAAAGCAGCGGCAAGCCCTTTATTTTGAGGCAGCCGGTGCAACCGTAGCGGCGCATGCTGCTCCTGAAAATCCTGGAGGACTTTCTCCAGGGCAGGCGTTAAGGGGCCATCGGCCACCACCAGGAGTTCTTCCGCTGGCTCGGTTTGCTCCACCAGGCTTTGTAAGGCTTCCCGTAAAGGCTGTGGCTCATCCCCCCGGTATACTGGCAATAAGATGGACAAAGCTGGAGCGTGGCTCATAAAATCTCCTGATAAAGTTTTTCGTAGGCCCCGGCTACTACTTCGGGGCTATACTGAGACTGATAACGCCGAAAAGCCCGCTCTGCCCGCGCTTTTCCGTCCTGGCGAACTTTACTCAGGGATTCCCGCAGGCTCTTGTCATCATTCAGGGTAAACCGCGCCACTTCTTGGCCATCAAAAAGCTCCCGGAATACGGGCAGGTCTGAGGTCACCGCCGGGACTTTTAGTTTTACGGCTTCCAGCAGGGATAGGGGAAAGCCTTCACTTCGGGAAGGGAGCATAAAAACATCCGCGGCCGGCAAGAATTCCCACCCCCGGGCTTGCGGGCCCAGCCACAGGCAGCGTGCTTCGAGCCCCATGGCGCGGGCTTTTTCCTGAAGACGGTTTAAGGCGCCTCCCCCCACATGCACATAGCACCAGTCTTTTTCCTGCTGAAGAAAGGGAAGCAAAGCCTCTAAATTTTTACGTTGGGAAGCGGTACTTAAAGAGATCATTACCGGCCGGCCAGCGGCCCAGGAGCGGATCTTTTCCTGCCTTAGAGCGGCCTGAGAGCTTAGCTCAATCCGCCGCGTATTGGGAATGATCCGGAAGCGCTGCTGCCGCCAAAACCGGTGGTAGTAATCCTCCATATCCCGCGAAAGCACCACACTGGCCGCGTGATTTTTACACGCCCGATTCCAGAGGAGCTCCGCAGCTTTCATTTTTAAAGGTCCGTATTGATAACGCAGGTCCTCCCGCAAATAGTTATGCAAGGTATGTACCGTGGAAGGTAAGCGCTTGTGGTACCACCCCGTATAGAGGTCCGGTCGCAAGCCGTGGCTGTGAATGACATCATAATGGCCTCCCCATTGCGGAGCATGCCAGGAGAGCCGCTCCCGCTGCCCCCCGGGGTCTTCGCTTCCTTCGAGGCTATCAAAATAATAAAAATCTACCCGATGGCCCCGTTGACGCAACAAATAGCCCAGGTCCAGGGCCACGCGCACGGGACCTTGGGGCACAAGAGAGGGAACAATCTGGGCAATTCTCACTTTTCGAGGTAAATATAAGCTGCGTTTGGACTTAGCTGACGGTAGGCCCAATGGATAAGGGCGTGGGGCACAAAACTTAGCCCATAATATAAATGGGCTATCTTTAGCTGAGGCGCAAGTTTGCGTACTTTTTTAAGATGGCTACGTGCCCGGCCCGGTTGATGATGGTGCAGCAAGTAGGTCCGCCCTAAAAAGAGGTGAAAAACAGCCTCTTTAAAATGGGGCGTAGCCCGCTCATTTTGCTTAATAGCCGCCAGCTTCTTTTGATCCGCCGCACTGACCTTACCCGTCCGCAGGGAGCGCATCATCAACTCGCGAAACGCCCGCCCGTCTGACTTGGTAGAAAGGGAGCCAGAGCGAATTCTGTAGCGAACCAAGGGGGTAGGCAACTGATACATTTGGCCTACCTGGCCCAACTGATAAACCAGCATGTAATCCACGAAGTACTGCCGAATGGGCTCATAGTAACCGCCTATTTGATCAAAAGCTTCCCGCCGGAAAAGGATGGAACTATGGGTCCAGGCATTTTTGATCTCCAGCATGCGGCGATTTTCTGCATCATCACGGGGCTTCCCTTCTGTGTAAAGATAATGGTCTTCGGGGTCAATGATCCGGGCGGCGGTCCCCAGCAAAACGCAGGGCGGATGCTGGTCTAAGAAAGCCACCTGCTGCTCCAGCTTAGCGGGCTCCCAGTAATCATCGGCATCCAGGATAGCGATGTAAGCGCCCTTGCTGCGGGCTATCGCCCGGTTTTTGGCGGTCGCCACCCCCGTGTTTTCCTGCCGCAGCGTTACCAGGCGTGGTTCCTGGAGCGTTTGGAGATAGGACCAGGTATCGTCAGTAGAGCCATCGTCAAGCACGATAAGCTCCCAGTCGGTAAAAGTTTGCCGCTGAACAGAAGCGATGGCCTTTCCCAAAAAGGGAAGCCCGTTTTTCACCGTAATGATAACACTAACGCGCGGCATGGGCGGACAAATTTAGATAAAAGAACACCGCCGCTCCGGCGGCCAGCAGGGTTTCAACCAGCATTTTGCTCAGGGCTCCGCCCGTCATCCCCAGGAGGGGCATGAGGAGGAAATTAAGCGCTACACTCAGTAGCGCCGCTCCCGCTACGATGTAGAGGTAGAGCCGGTCTTGCCGGAGCAAGAGCAAGCCCTGCTGGAGGCTCATGTGGGCCACACTACCCACCAGCAGCATGGGGGCCATGATGCGCAGAAGCGGCACCGCCGGCTGGTATTCCGCCCCAAAAATGAGCTCTACCAGCCAGGGGGCTAAAAGAAATACCCCACCGCTGGCCAAACCAGTAATCATTAAAAGCCTGAGCAGGCTCCGCCGGTGAAGCCTTCGATAGGCAGCGAAATCCTGCTTCAGGTACTGCGAAAGATGCGGGAAAAGCGCCCCCTGCAAAGGCTGAAAAACGGTGCTCTGAGCCACGGTGATCAGCTTTGCCGCGGCCGCCAGTAAGCCCAGACTCTCGGACGATAACAAAATACCACCTATAAAGATGGAGCCAAAGCCGTAAACCCGGGCCATGAAAAGGGATAAAAAAACAAAACGCCCTTCCCAAAAAACAAAACGAACCGCCCGCGGAGGGACGCGTAAGAAACGCAAACCGGGCACCTTTTTGAGGCTGTAAAGCAGAGCCAAAAGGCCTACCAATAGCTGGGTAATACCGGTGAAAAAAGGCACTAAATAATATTGATCGGGCGACTGAAGGAATATAAAGATCAGGGCCGCGGCGGCTCCTTTGATCACCAGATTGGCCAGCGCTACTACCCCCAATTGCTGCACCCCGCGCAGCAAAAAAGTAGGATACAAGGCCCAGCCCAAAACCACCGGGAAAGCCATCAGCAAGAGGGATGACTTGTCCCAAAAAGCAGGTATCAAAAACAAAAGAAGCCCAAAAACCAGCGCCGCTATCAAGAGCAACCAGCCCTTGGCCCGCATCACCGCCGAGAAAACCAACTGCAGCTGACGCTGATTTTGTAAGGCTCCGGCCAAGCGGCGCGTAGCGGTGGTATTAAAACTGTAATCGACCACCCCTATGAAATAGACCATGGTAACACTGGCAAACTCAATGAGCCCGTAATTTTCTGGCCCCACTACCCGGGTGATATAGGGAATGGTAATCAGGGGGAATAGATAGTTGGCGATCTGGGAAAGCCCCAGATAACTAATATTACGAAACAGCTTTGTGGGCAAAGTGCTAATTTGCCGCCGAAAATACGGCTTTCGTTCCCTACCGGAATGGAGCCCAACTGCCTCTTTGCATGCCCCAAAATCCCCTCACCCGGGCCCTCCGCTGGCTTTGGGTCCGCTACCGCCTTCTCACCCGCTCGGATTCCTTCCTGCGCAGCAGCGGCTTTCTCCGTAGCCACCAGCTCATTGCTCCCGTAGACGCCCGGGACCAGCCCCTACCCTGGCTCAACTACAGTCTCATCCAGCTGCTGGAAGAACGGCTTACCAAAAGTGGAGGATACAAAGTAGCCACCATTCATGGCGGTAAGAACGTAGATGAGCGAAGAGAGGCACAATGGGCATTTGCCAAACCTGATACCCAAATATTAATTGGAACTGATGCG
>CAJXMS010000176.1 GCA_913056475.1 uncultured Bacteroidota bacterium | reverse complement strand
GGCCTGCGATTAGACGGTTTTCAAGGCAATGCCTACGGAAACGAACTGCGCTGGCAGCCCAAATGGAGCCTTACCTACAGCCCTTCGCCCCGGTGGAGTTATTACCTCCGGTATGACCGCAGAATAAATCCCCTTCAACGGGCCCGCCTAAACACCTACGGAAGCCTGATGGACATGCCCCTGCTTCCGGAAGGGGACCTTATGGTAAGTCGCATTGCCCAAACCACCCTGGGGACTAGCTGGGCCCGGGAAAAAATGGATGTGCAATTGGGTGCATTTTATCGAAACCTCAAATCCATTCCCGTGCATGATTATAAAAACGGGGTTTATTCCTATCTCATTGAGGAGTCTACAGGTCTGAGCCCCTCTTACCGGCATTCAATGGTGGATGCTCAGGGCTATGCTTACGGGCTGGAGCTGGCCACTTCTCTGCATTGGAAGGTCTTTAGCTGGGACCTGGCCTATACCTACACCCAAAGCTGGCGGAAATCAAGGGCGCTCAATAAGGGACGTTACTTTCCCTTTGCTTTTAACCGACGCCATGTCCTGGCTGGGACTTTTAAAACCCGTTTTAAGCGCAACACCCTCAACAAAATAACCGAGCTGGTTCTGTCCTATCGCTATGGCAGCCCGCGCTATAGCACCTTTCCTGGACAGGCGGTAAGTCTACCTCGTACCAGAAGGGGTTTTGGCTATTTAGGAGAACGCAACAATGTACAGCTTCCCCCTATGAACCTGCTCAGCCTGTCTTTTAATTTCATAGCCCTGCGAAAGGGTCACCGGCGAACTTTCACTCTGTCCCTTAGCCATGCTGCGCTGAGTCCTCCTCTATTTCGTTACACAAGCCAGGGAATAAATCCAGGTCATTTGAAGGGCCAGGGGATGATCCCGCTTTTTGGCTCCATTAGTTATTATATCAACTTATGATGAAACAACTCGCCTGGACTCTATCGCTTTTTTGCTTTGCCTTATTTATTTGGGCCTGTAGCAATACCAGCTATGCCCCTCCACCCGAATACCGCGACAATCTGCTTTATGCGGCATTAGTGCCAGAAAAAAAAGCGGAGATCAGGGCTTTTCCCAAAAAAATAAAAGATCAATTAAAATACCATTTGGTCTATGAAAATGAAAGGTTTTTAGACACGCTGACCTTCTTCGAATCCTTTCAGCCCGGCTGGGATAAACGGTACCGGATTGAGAGTTACTTTGAAAGCGGTGCCCAGGTCACGGGGGTGTTGCGCATACCACCCAAAATAAAACTGATGCCTCTTAAAGAGACAAGCCTACCGGACACCTTGCAGGTAGCAGGGCAGAAAGTAGCCTTCCGACAACGGTGGCGGGTGGATTCATTGCCCCAGCAAGCTTTTCCGGTCGTTTTTTATCTCGCTGATAGTGCCGTTTTTGCCGATGGGCAGGGCTCCCAAAACCGCTACTACCTGGACACTTTAGCGGGTTCAAGCACAGTGGAAAGTTATTCGCTGCGCTCTGTTGGGGACTCACTTCGCCTGATTTACATGAGCTACAGTGATTACCGGCTACGGCGTGATATCGCGCTCTACCAGAATCGAGCCAGCGGGCAACAGGGGGGCGCCCTCGCCTACCTCCCCGCACAATACAGCAATATTCCCGATGGGGGTGGAATCATTTCCTGGTACCATCCCCTGGCCCTGAGCATGCGCTAAGGGGAACGCCATTAATCCATAGCCGCCCAATCCCGTAGCACAGCGTAGGTTTCGTGGAGATATACATCATCGCTGATGTTTTTATGCCACTGTTCGGCCTTTTTCTGGCTTTCTTCGGTGGCATTGATATCCTCCAGATCGGCCGCATTGGCCGTAATGGTCAGGGTCGTATCGCTCTTGCGCATGCCCTTATACTGCTTGGCCGTTTCCCTTTCTTTTTCTTGCTGAGCCCGGTAAGCAGCCATAGCCAGGGAGACTTCCGTGCGCTCCCGGCGGGTTTTACCCCATTCCGCGTATTGCGAAAGCGCCGTGAATTTTTCACTTTTTTGGACTCGTTTATTGCTTTTGCGCTTGAGCCGGGTAATCGGGGGAGCTGAGGACCATTGCTGGTAGTCCAAGGCCTGGATCTCGTCGTACGGCAGGGCCGTTTCCCGGTTGCTTTCTCCCATGGGCATATCGCCGTAGGTATCGGGGAGAATAATGTCGGGAACCACGCCGCGTTTTTGGGTCGTTCCTCCGTTGATCCGGTAAAACTTCTGGATGGTCAGCTTGAGCGCCCCCAGGGGTTTGAGGTCTTTATAGGCATTGCCTACCGCCCGGTCCATTTCCAGCACATTTTGCACGGTGCCCTTACCAAAGGTGGAAGGGCTGCCTACGATCAGCCCCCGGTTGTAATCCTGAATGGCGGCGGCGAATATCTCCGAAGCGGAAGCGCTGAATCGATTGGTCATTACCGCCAGAGGCCCATCATAAATTTTACCGCTTTCTTCGTCTTTGAGAATTTTGGGCTTTTGGCCGGAAGGCTTCACCTGCACCACGGGGCCCTCATCGATGAAGTGGCCTACGATCTCCACTACTTCGTTAAGAGCGCCACCACCGTTGTTGCGCAGGTCGAGGATAACGCCCTTCACGCCCGCTTCTTTGAGTTTCTCCAGCTCTGCCTTTACATCGTCGCTTACGTCGCGGTTGTGGTCGCTGTAAAAGCTTACGTAAAACTTAGGCAGGCGGATGTAACCTATTTTGTGGGGGCCTTCGCCCACCACGGCACTCTTGGCAAAAGTGCTTTCCAGCTCCACCACATCACGCACGATGGGAATGGTGGTTTTGGAACCGTCCACTTTGCGGACGGTGAGAATCACTTTGGTGCCTTTGGGCCCGCGGATGTACTGAACGGCATCGCGGACACTCATCCCCACCAGATCTACCGGCTCCTCTGGGGCATCGCCTTGAGCCACCCGGAGGATTTTATCGCCTACTTCCAGGTCACCCTGGCGCCAGCAAGCGCTACCGGTAATGATCTTGGTGATCTTGATGTAATCCCCTTTTTCCTGGAGCTGGGCGCCAATACCTTCCAGCTGGCCGGTCATGTTGATTTCAAAATCTTCCTGCTGGCGGGGCGGAAAATAGCGCGTATGGGGGTCGTACTCCGTGGCAAAGGCATTGAGGTAGCCGGTTACCCAATCAATTTGGCTCATCTCTCCCAGGTTTTCAAACCACTGGTCATGGGTTTCCAGGACTTTTTCCCTTGCCTTGGCTTCCAGCTCTTTTCGGCTGCTCTTTTCTACCGTATCCGCCTTGTTTTCCCGGGCCTCCAGGTATTCCTCCAGCCGCACCAGGGTGCGGTATTTGAGGTACCGCCGCCAGCGGTCACGCAGGGCATTGGTATCGGCCGCCGGGGCCTTGGCGTCTTCATCAGTATCGTAGTACTCTTCCCGGCTAAAGTCAAAAGGCTCCTTCAATATGGCACGGTAATAACGTTGTACCTGGGCGTGGCGCTTCTCGAAGCGCTTCCGGGCGGCCTGGTAAAAGTTAAAAGATGTGCTTTTATACTGCTGATCTAACCGATCGCGATAACGGCTTAGGGCTTCCACATCCGCTTGCGTAAAGAAGCGGTGGCCTATATCGAGCTCTTCCATGTACCGATCAAAGACCCGCTGGGAAAAGTCGTTATTGATTTTTTGGGGCGCAAAGTGAGAGCTATTGAGCACCTGGTACATCAGATTCATCACCACTTGCTCTTTGCGATAGTCTTCTTTCTGCGCGGTACGGGGGTAAAAACCCCACCCTGCCAGTAGAAGGAGCACCAGCAAGGGCCAGCGCATTTTATTGATTAGGCGAAAGCTGCGGGTAAGCCATTTCATATATTCGATGTTAACGGAAATTTATCTTAAGTACTCCGAGCGGCCCTTTGTTTATAGCGATATTTGCCCGCGCCAAAGATAGAAGACACATGGGGCTCAAAAACCGGGAGATAAGGCCGCTTACGCCTTTATTATTTTCTCTTCGGCGTTGGCCAAATGTAAACCCTCTTGCCCAAATACCGTTCCGTAGCTTTCTAAAAATGTGTTAACATGCCGAAATCTCGCTTATGGCTAGCTCTCTTGCTGGCCTGGCCGCTCACACATTTGGGCCAAAGCCCAACCCAGTACAGCCTCAATGGCTATGTGCGAGATGCCAGCAATGGCGAAACGCTCATCGGGGCCAATGTGACCGTGCCCTCCCGCGGTACCGGCACCGCCACCAATGCTTATGGCTACTTTTCCCTGAACCTACCGGCGGGAAAGCACCTGGTAACAGTGCAGTACATTGGCTACCAAACGGATACCCTGGAAGTAGACCTGCAAAAAGATAAGCAGGTGACCCTCCGCCTGGAACCGGCCGCCACTACCTTGCAAGAAGTGGAAGTGAAGGGCCAGCGCGCTGATGCCAACGTGCGCAGTACCCAAATGAGCGTGGCCCAGCTGGATGTGAAGCAAGTGAAAAAGCTCCCCGCCCTGCTGGGCGAGGTAGACGTAATCCGCACCCTCACCCTCCTACCAGGGGTAAGTACGGTGGGGGAGGCTTCTACCGGATTTAATGTGCGGGGCGGTAATACCGACCAAAACCTCATCCTACTGGACGAGGCCCCTGTTTACAATAGCAGTCACCTTTTTGGCTTTTTCTCTATATTTAACGCAGATGCGGTAAAAGATGTAAAGCTGTATAAAGGCGGCATTCCCGCCAGCTATGGCGGGCGCCTGAGCTCGGTGGTGGACGTTCGCCAGATCGATGGCAACAATCAAGCCTGGGAAGCGAAAGGGGGCATCGGCCTGCTGAGCAGCCGGGCGCTGGTCCAGGGCCCCCTCGTAAAGGATAAGTCTTCTCTTATGGTGGCCGGCCGGCGATCCTACGTAGATCTCTTTCTTAAACTCAGCGAAGATCCGGCTATCAACCAGAACATTCTTTATTTCTACGACCTCAACGCCAAACTTAATTATAAACTAAACGAAAAAAACCAGCTCTTCCTTTCCGGCTATTTTGGGCGGGATGTGTTTGGCATTCAGGATCTTTTTAATTTCGATTGGGGCAATCTTACCGGGTCGCTGCGCTGGAATCACCTGGCCAGCGATCA
>CAJXMS010000175.1 GCA_913056475.1 uncultured Bacteroidota bacterium | reverse complement strand
CCGAACTACAATCGTATCTCGATCGGCTGGTCGAGCGCTACGAAACGCCTGCCTTTATCGACGAGGATCCGATCTCGATTCCCCATGCGTTCGATGACCCGGCCGATCAGGCGGTCATCGGGCTCTACGCGGCCCTACTGGCCTGGGGACGACGGGACGTGATGCTGCGCAAGCTCGAGGAACTCTGCGAGCGCATGGACTACGCGCCGGATCACTTTGTCCGGTCGTTCGATCTCGATCGGGACGCCGATGCCCTGGACGGCTTCGTGCACCGCACCTTCCAGCCGGCCGACTTCCGCTATTTCCTCCGCTCCCTCCAGCGGCTCTACCGCGAGGGCGATGGCCTGCGGGGGGCCTTTCAGGGCCAGGATGCCGGGGCCGCCATCATCCACTTCCGGGAGGCCTTTTTCCAGCCCCCCCACCCCCTTCGCACCCAGAAGCACGTTTCCGATCCGCGCAAAAACTCCGCCTGCAAGCGCCTCAATATGTTTCTCCGCTGGATGGTGCGCCAAGACCGCCAGGGCGTAGACCTGGGCCTTTGGGACCACCTGCAGCCCCACCAGCTCAGCCTGCCCCTGGACGTCCACAGCGCTCGCGTAGCCCGCCGCCTGGGCCTACTGCAGCGCCGCACTACCGACTGGAAAGCGGTGCGCGAAGTAGACGCCGCCCTCCGCCGCCTCGACTCCCAGGACCCGGTTCGCTACGATTTCGCCTTATTTGGATTGGGTATCTTTGAAGCCTTTTAAGGCCTCACCGGCCAAATGTGAATCGCGCCAACCAACAACCCATGGAGTTATTAAGAAAAAACTGGTACGTCCTGGGACTGCAGGGCTTGCTGCTGGCCCTGCTGGGGGCCGCCGTGATCCTTTTCCAGGAATTCACGCTGGAGCAATTGATCTTCTACCTGGGCATTACCCTGCTCAGTTTTGGCCTGGTCATGCTCATTTGGGGCTGGCTTACCCGCCGCAAAGGCGGAAATTGGTTTGGCTTGCTGCTCTTTGGGGCACTGCAAATGATCGTGGGCGCCCTCATTCAGTACGATGCCGGTACCGCCACCGGCCTTTTCACCGCTACCACCGGCAGCTTTGCCATTTTGGTGGGCCTTATTCAAGTGATCATGGGCTTCGATCGCTCCAAGAGCCGCTACCTCTACCTGCTTATGGGCCTGGTATCGCTGCTGCTGGGCATCCTCATCCTGGTAGACCCTTTCAACACCCCCCGGGCCCTCCTCTACCTGACCGGTTTTTACAGCTTTTTGCTGGGGGCCTTCCTGATTTACTACAGCTTTAAGGCCCGCCGGCTGCACAGCGGAGCCCCGCCGGCTGGCACCAGCCAGGACCTAA
Source organism: uncultured Bacteroidota bacterium (assembly GCA_913056475.1). Lineage (GTDB taxonomy): Bacteria > Bacteroidota > Bacteroidia > Flavobacteriales > Schleiferiaceae > CAJXMS01. The sequence continues at coordinate 3,736 of CAJXMS010000175.1, read as the reverse complement.
GCGGGGCCCCCTCGCCAGAAAAGACAGCCGATAAGGGTCCTGGCTCTTCCGAAAAAACCGCGCCGCCCGAGCAGGCGCCCTCCCGGCACTCCCAAAGCTAGGCTCCAACGGTAAAAATACGCGTAGGTATGACCAAAAAAGAAATGCGACGCTTAAGCAATAAATTATTGCTCCCCCTGGCACTGTTGGCCTGGGTGCTGGTGGTCGTGCGGGCCTCGCGCCTGGCCATTACCCAGCAGGAGGCCTTTACCTTCATGCATTACGTGCAGGCCAGCTACCTGGATATTTTGCTCCTGCGCGATGTCCCGCCCCTGATCAGTAATCACCTGCTCAACTCCTTGCTGGCCAAGCTGAGCACCGCGCTATTTGGCTTAAGCACTTTTAGCCTCCGGCTGCCCAATGCCCTCCTGGCCGGCCTCTACTTTTTTTACGCCGCCTTACTGGCCAAAAAGTTTACCCATCCCCTCTCCACGGTAGCCGCCTTTCTCATTCTGGTATTGCAGCCCTATTTCTTCGATTATTTTTCCCTGGCGCAGGGGTATGGCATGGGCCTGGCCTTATTGTTGGCGGCTATTTACCACCTCTCGGAGTACCACGAACAGGGCAAAGGCCATCACACCTACCGAACCCTGCTTTTTGCCGCGCTGGCGGGATGGGCGCATTTTTCCTTTATCTATGCCTACCTGGGCCTGGTGGCCTTGCTGCTTTTACTGGCCTATGCCGACGGCTTTGAAGCGCGCGCCTGGTGGCAGCTTATCCGGGCCCTCCTCCTGGTAAGCACCGGCCTGGCCCTGGCCAGCGTACCCGCCCTGCGGCAGGTATACGCCGATTTTCCCGGGGGCTACCAGGGTTTTTGGGTAGACTCGGTAGACAGCCTCATTCTTAAATTGAGCTACCAGGGCAGCGCCTGGGTACAATTGATCTGGCGGCTGAGCTTTGGCCTGTTCTTTGGCCTGGGGCTCTTGGCAGCCCTCTACGATCTTTACATCAAGCCGCAGCAGCGGGTGCATTCTTTTTACCAGATCTTACTGCTGTGGCTCCTCTTGATCCTCCTGGTGAGTTCGGTGGCCCATTATGCCCTGGACCTTCCCTGGCTGGAAGGCCCTATGGGGCTGGTTTACGTTCCCGTCTTTATGGGCGTATTACTCTTCCTGGCCCGGCGCTTGATCGTGCCCAATCGCTTTAACTGGTTTCCCAAAATAATCCTGAGTATCCTGGCCCTCGCCCTCGGGGTACATTTGGCCAACCGGCTAAACCTGCGCCGCACTATGGACTGGCCCCAGGATGCGGACGGACGGCGCGTGTGGGAAAAGCTGGAGTACGAAGTAGCCGGTGGTGGCAATGCCCGGGTTAAGGTATTTGCCAGCCCCTACTACCGGCCTTATTTCCATTTTATGCGCCGCAAAGAAGAAGCGCAGTGGCTGCAGCCGGTCCAGCCCCAGGCGCTCCAAACGGCTGATTATGCCCTCTTGCACCCCGCCAGGGATACCGCCTGGCGCCAGAAAGTAAGGGACCGCTCTTTCGTGCGGGTAGACAGCTTTGCGCTTTCCGGCGTAGAACTGTACCGGCGTCGCTAATCGTAAAAGCTGCGCTCAAAACTGGCAAAGGCGCCCCGGCCTAAAACCCAGCGTTTCCAGGCCGCGTAAGCAAAGCCCCAGCCGTAGGCCGTGAGCTGGATAAAACTGCTCACGACGCTAAGCAGGCCCACCCGCAGGCTCCGGTTAAGCAGGGTGCTATGGGTGAAAATGGCCAGCAGGTAAAGCAGGTAAGCGCCCGCCAGCCAGGGCCAGCCGGCCAGTAAGCCTAATAGGGCCATGGCCCAGCCCAAGGCAAAAACAAAGGGGAAAAGATGCACCAAACGCAGGGTTCCCGGATGCTTGAGCTGTAGATTGATCCGGGCCACGCCGGAATTGAAGATCTGCTTAAAAAACTGCCGAAAGGTGCTGCGCCGCTTGTGATACACGAAAGCGCCTGGAATGAGGGCGGTGGAAAAGCCCCCGGCCCGCAGGCGTATGCTCAGATCTATGTCTTCCCCAAAACGCATGGCCGAAAAACCGCCGGTGGCCTCAAAAGCCCGCCGGCTTAGCCCCATGTTAAAGCTGCGGGGGTGAAACTTTTCCATTTGCCGCTTGCCACCCCGAATGCCGCCCGTGGTAAGAAAAGAAGTCATGCTGTAGTTAATGGCCTTCTGGATAGGCGAAAAATCGGCCCGGGCCCGGTCGGGGCCGCCAAAAACATCTGTTTGGGGGTGCTCCGCCAGAAAGGCCGCCAGGGCAGCCAGGTAGCCAGGGGGTAGCACACAATCGCTGTCCAGGAAAACATAATAACGGCCCTGTGCCCGCTGGGCGCCGTAGTTGCGGCTCAAGCCGGGGCCAGAGTTGGGTTTCTCAAAGTAGCGCAAGGGCAGCCTATCTTCATAGGCGCGGGCTACCTCCCGGGAAGGCCTGGTGGAGCCATCTTCTACCAGGATCACCTCGTAGGGGGCCCGCTGCTGGGCAAGGAGGCTGGCGAGCAGCTCTTCCACCTCATCGGGACGATTGTACACCGGTACGATGAGGGAAAGTTGCATTAAAGATTGCGTTTTTCGGCGATGGTATACTCCTCCTTACGGGGACTATTGCGGATCACCAACTCCGCCAGAAAACCGACCAGAAAGAGCAAAGTACCCAGCAACATCGTGGTGAGGGCCAGGTAGAAAAAGGGATTATCGGTAACCAGGCGCGCTGGCGTGCCCGCCCGCAAGGCCAGTATCTTTTCCACGCCAATAAAAACAGTAGCAATAAAGCCCACCACGAACATCAGAGAACCGTAGAGCCCGAAGAAATGCATGGGGCGCTTGGCAAAACGGGATACAAAGGAGAGGGTGATCAGATCCAGCGGTCCGTTAATGAAGCGCGATATGCCGAATTTGGTGCTCCCGTGCTCCCGGGCGCGGTGCTGCACTACCTTTTCGCCTATTTTTTTAAACCCGGCCGCTTTAGCCAGGACGGGGATGTAGCGGTGCATTTCCCCCTGCACTTCGATATTTTTCACTACCTCCCGGCGGTAGGCTTTTAAACCGCAGTTAAAATCATGCAGCGGAATTTTACTCATGCGCCGGGTGGCCCAGTTGAAAAACTTGGTGGGGATGGTTTTGCTCAGGGGATCGTAGCGTTTCTTTTTCCAACCGCTCACCAGGTCGTAGCCCTCCTCCTGGATCATTTCGTAAAGGGCGGGCAGCTCATCGGGGCTGTCCTGCAGATCGGCATCCATGGTAAAGACCACCTCCCCCGCGGCGGCTTCGAAGCCCACCTTAAGACCGGCCGATTTGCCGTGATTGCGGCGGAAGCGGATCACTTTCACGCGGGTATCGGCCCGGGCCAGCTCGGAAAGCACGGCAAAGCTGTCATCTTCCGAGCCATCGTCGATAAAAACCACCTCAAAGGAAAACCCGTGGGCTTCTAAAACCCGGGTGATCCATTGGTATAAATCGCGGAGCGACTCCGCTTCGTTGAGGAGCGGGATGACGATAGAAATTTGCATGACAAGAGCCGGGCTAAGGAAGCGGCCAGGGGCGCAACTGAGTTAAGCCACAGGCGGCTGCTTCCGGGTAAAGGCCGCCAAAATTAGCGAAATGATGGCGCCCATAAAAGCAGCACTTAAAACGGTGAAAAGGGCCATGAAGTGAGGGGCCGTAAATTGCCTGGTGATCTCGATGCTGGCTTCCATTTGCTTTTTGCCCACGTCTTGTTGCTGG
>CAJXMS010000174.1 GCA_913056475.1 uncultured Bacteroidota bacterium | reverse complement strand
AAAGGACTTAAGACACGGAAGCCTAAAAAGGCCTCGAACCGATATATCATTGAACGTAGAAAAACCAAACGATAAGATATGGCCCGTTCCCTTAAAAAAGGACCTTTTGTACACCACAAGCTAGAGCGTAAGATTCTGGCCAATGCGGAAAGCAGCAAAAAGTCGGTAATCAAAACTTACTCCCGGGCTTCGATGATCACCCCGGAGGCGGTGGGACAGACGATAGCGGTACATAATGGCCGAACATTTGTTCCTGTTTTTGTAACCGAAAATATGGTGGGCCACAAGTTTGGCGAGTTTGCTCAAACGCGGACCTTCCGAGGCCACGCTGGTAAGAAAGATAAAGGTAAGCGATAAAATACCATACCATGGGTGCTAGAAAAAGATTAAAAGCGGAGGCGCGTAAGGCCGAACGAAAGCAACAAGCCTTCGCACGTCTAAATAATTGTCCGACCTCCCCGCGCAAAATGCGTCTGGTGGCGGACCAAGTGCGCGGATTACCCGTAGATGATGCGCTGTTTATTCTTAAGAACAGTCCCAAAGAGGCCAGCGTCCGTTTAGAAAAGCTGGTTCTTTCAGCCCTAAGTAATTGGGAAGAAAAAAATGAAGGAGCGCGGCTGGAGGATGCAGGCCTTTACATCAGCTCGATCAGTGTAGACAGTGGTCGCATGCTGAAGCGCATTCAACCGGCTCCCCAGGGGAGGGCGCACCGCATCCGTAAGCGCAGTAATCACGTAACGGTGCATTTACAAGCACGTCATCAAGAAGCTGCCGGCGTAGAAGAGGTAGCGGAAGAAACTAACGAAAGCAAGGACTAAAGAAGATGGGACAAAAGACCAACCCTATAGGAAACCGTCTTGGTTTTATTCGTGGCTGGGATAGCAACTGGTACGGAGGACGTAATTATGGAGATAAAATCGAAGAAGATGAAAAAATCCGCAAGTACCTCTACGCACGGCTAACGAAGGCTAGCGTGAGCCGCATCATCATTGAGCGCACCCTCAAGCTTATTACCGTTACGATCACTACCAGCCGGCCCGGTATCATCATCGGTAAAGGAGGGCAAGAAGTAGACAAGTTGAAAGAGGAGTTGAAGAAACTTACCGATAAGGACGTTCAGATCAATATTTTCGAGATCAAGCGGCCGGAATTGGATGCTAAGTTGGTAGCCGATAGCATTGCTCGCCAGGTGGAAGGGCGTATTTCGTATCGCCGGGCCACTAAGATGGCCATTGCGGCCACCATGCGTATGGGAGCAGAAGGGATCAAGATTATGGTTTCGGGCCGTTTAAATGGGGCGGAAATGGCACGAACGGAAATGTACAAAGATGGCCGGACGCCGCTTCATACTTTCCGGGCTGACATAGATTACGCCAAGTCTGAAGCGCACACCACTTATGGCCGCATCGGTGTTAAGGTTTGGATCATGAAGGGGGAAGTTTATGGCAAACGTGATCTCAGTAACCTGCTAGGCACGGTGAAAAAGACCGGTAACGCGCCTAGTGGAAAAGGCCCTCGGAGAAGAAAGAAATAATACCGCTTCAACCTAATTATAAGCAGCTATGCTACAGCCCAAAAAAACAAAACACCGGAAGCAGTTTAAAGGCCGCATGAAAGGCAATGCGCAGCGAGGAACCGAGATTTCCTTCGGTAGCTTTGCCATCAAGGCGCTGGATCCGGTTTTCATAACCAGCCGGCAGATCGAAGCGGCCCGTATTGCGGCAACCCGTTACATGAAGCGGGAAGGTCAGCTATGGATTCGAATCTTTCCGGATAAGCCCATTACCAGCAAACCTGCTGAAGTAAGGATGGGTAAGGGTAAAGGTGCCCTCGATCATTGGGTAGCAGTTGTTCGTCCTGGTCGCATCCTTTTTGAATTGGATGGTGTAAAAATGGAAGTAGCGCAGGAAGCGCTTCGACTTGCGGCTCAAAAGCTACCGGTAAAAACAAAGTTTGTCGTTCGTCGGGATTATTTCGGCAGCTAAACGTTACGAGAAGATGAAAGCATCGGTAATAAGAGAAATGACTACCCAAGAGGTCCGCGAGCAAATCGAGGAAAGCAAAGCGGGGTACGCAAAATTAAAAATGTCCCACGCCATATCTCCCCTGGAGAATCCGACAGAGCTTAAGTTTAAGCGTAAGGAAATAGCGCGATTGGCTACAGATCTGCGTCGGCGTGAAATAAATGGAGAGTTGTAAGATGGAAAAGACAGTTGAAAATACCCGGAACCTTCGTAAAGAGCGAGTTGGTAAGGTTACCAGTAGTAAAATGGACAAGTCCATTGTCGTGGTAGTAGAGGGAAAACAGATGCACCCCATCTATGGGAAGTTTATCAATATCTCCAAAAAGTTTCACGTTCACGACGAAAAAAATGACTGCAACGAGGGCGATACCGTACGCATCATGGAAACGCGCCCCTTGAGTAAGACCAAAAATTGGAGATTAGTAGAAATCATTGAACGGGCCAAATAAGCAATGGTACAACAAGAATCAAGATTAAGAGTAGCGGATAACACGGGCGCCAAGGAAGTGCTTTGTGTACGCGTGTTAGGTGGCACCCGGCGCCGTTATGCCAGTATAGGAGACAAAATCGTGGTTTCTGTCAAAGAAGCCACACCCTCTGGAAATATGAAAAAAGGGGAGGTCTCTACTGCTGTGGTGGTGAGAAGTGTAAAAGAAGTTCGCCGTTCGGATGGTTCTTATATCCGCTTTGACGATAATGCCTGTGTGCTGCTTACCGCCCAGAATGAAATGCGGGGCACCCGCGTGTTTGGTCCCGTGTCGCGAGAGCTACGTGATCGTCAATATATGAAGATTGTATCACTGGCACCCGAGGTCCTCTAAAAAATTAAGCCATGAGAAAATTTCACATCCGCAAAGGAGATACGGTCTTGGTCACCGCTGGTGAAGACAAAGGGGAAAAAGGAAAAGTCCTTGAAGTACTCCCTAAGAAAGACCGGGCGATAGTGGAAGGGGTAAACGTGGTTAAACGCCACCAAAAGCCCAGTGCTTCCAATCCTGATGGGGGCATTCGGGAAACGGAAGCCTCTATCCATCTGTCTAATTTGATGCTGATAGACCCGAAGACCAATGAACCCACCCGTGTAGGCCGCAAGCTTGACGAGAACGGTAAGTTGGTGCGCTTTTCCAAAAAAACGCAAGAGATTATTAAGTAATGGATTTTTCAAAAAAACTAAAAGACCGGTATCGCGACGAAATTGTAGCCGCCCTCAAGGAGGAGTTCGGTTATAAGAATAATCTGGAGGTACCCCGGTTAAAGAAAATCGTCCTTTCCCAAGGTGTAGGCGAAGCCACGGCCGATAAAAAACTGGTAGACCACGCCGTGGAGGAGCTCTCTGTTATTGCGGGGCAAAAGGCGGTTATGACACGCTCGAAGAAGGATATCTCTAATTTTAAAGTACGTAAGGGAATGCCCATTGGGGCAAAAGTGACCCTGCGCGGCACCCAGATGTACGACTTCCTCGAGCGGCTGATCTGGGCGTCGCTACCTCGCATCCGTGACTTCAATGGTATCAAGAGTACAGGCTTTGACGGTCGGGGTAATTACAACCTCGGTGTAGGCGAGCAAATCATTTTTCCAGAAATAAATATCGATAAAGTGAGTAAAATCACCGGTATGGATATTACGCTGGTCACCACAGCTAACACCGATAAGGAGGCTAAATCATTGTTAGAAAAACTGGGTCTTCCCTTTAAAAAGTAAGTTATGGCCAAAGAATCCATGAAAGCGCGTGAGCGCAAGCGACAAAAATTGGTAGATAAGTACGCTGAAAAGCGGGCTCGTCTTAAGGAAGAAGGAGATTACGAGGCGCTTCAAAAGCTCCCCAAAAACGCTTCTCCGGTGCGGCTGCATAATCGCTGCAAGTTAACGGGGCGTCCAAAGGGCTACATGCGTCAATTTGGTGTATCCCGGGTGGTATTCCGAGAGATGGCGAATAACGGTTTAATTCCTGGTGTAAAGAAGGCTAGCTGGTAAAATAGATAATATCATGGTAACAGATCCCATTGCAGATTACCTCACTCGAGTGAGAAATGCCATCCTGGCGGGGCATAAGACGGTGGAAACGCCTGCCTCTAAATTGCGTCTGGAAATAACTAAAATTCTTTATGATCAGGGCTTCATTTTGAATTACAAATCGGAAGATAAAGGCCCCCAAGGCACTATTAAACTTGCTTTGAAATACGATCGACGCACCCAGGAACCGGCAATCCGGAATTTGGAGCGAGCAAGCAGACCCGGCTTACGCCGCTATAAAGGCAGCAAGGATTTGCCTCGCGTTATTAATGGTTTAGGTATTGCCATTATTTCAACCTCCAAGGGCGTTATGACCGATAAAAAAGCACGAAAGGAAAATGTGGGCGGGGAAGTTCTCTGCTACATTTACTAAAAGAGCATTGTATATATGTCACGAGTAGGAAAATTACCCGTTAAACACGGCTCCGGCGTTGAAATTAAGGTTGAGGGTCAAAAGGTATTGGTAAAGGGCAAGCTGGGAGAGCTTTCTCAGGAGATCTCCTCCGACCTGAAAATCTCCCAAGAGGAGGGACAAATTACCCTGGAGCGCACCAGTGAGGAAAAACAGACCCGTGCCAATCACGGCCTTTATCGCTCTTTACTGAATAACATGGTCCAGGGAGTTAGTGAAGGTTATGAAAAGCGGTTAGAGCTGGTAGGGGTCGGTTACCGGGCCTCCCATAAGGGCCAGCGGCTTGACCTTTCTCTTGGATTTTCACACAACATTGTTTTTGAGCTACCTGAGGAGGTTTCAGTGGAAACGGTGACCGAAAAGGGTAAAGCCCCCCTGGTTATTCTGAGGAGTTTTGATAAACAGCTTTTAGGGGCCGTGGCGGCAAAAATTCGTTCCTTCCGCAAACCGGAACCTTACAAAGGAAAGGGGGTTCGTTTTGTGGGTGAGCATGTTCGCAGTAAAGCTGGTAAAACCGCGAGTAAATAGTAAATAATGGCTATAACGAAATTTCAACGCAGAAACCGCATTCGCCGGAGAATACGCAAAAAGGTATTCGGTACCGCTGAACGTCCTCGTTTGGCAGTTTACCGTAGTAACAA
>CAJXMS010000173.1 GCA_913056475.1 uncultured Bacteroidota bacterium | reverse complement strand
GGACGGCGGAACGGGTGGGGGCGAGGATGCCGTCTCCCCTATCCAGGGATCACCGGAGCGATAGCGGAGGTAATCCCCATCATTAGGCTCAAGCCCTTGCAGAGCTGAGGTCTTGCGCCTCAGTACACTTAAGGCGCAGGGCCTTACCCTACCTTGCGGTGGCTAGTAAAACGTCTTTTGGGTTGCTTTCCTTTGCGGCGTTCTGCCTGTTCTTCCGGACTGAGCTGGATAACCGACTGGCATTCCCCAGAGCAGCACCCTTCGTATCGCTCAGCACAAGCCGGACACTGCAGGAAGAGCAGGTTACACTCCTTATTGGCACAGTTCACGTGTGTATCGCATGGGGCCCCACACTGGTGGCAATGACTGATTACCTCCTCGCCCACACGTTCGCCCAGGCGCTCGTCAAAAACGAAGTTTTTGCCTTTGAAGTGGTTCGGCAGGGCCCGTGTTTTGATTTGCCGGGCGTAGTCTATAATGCCCCCGTGCAGCTGGTTGACATCTTTAAAACCATGGTGCTTCAGATAGGCCGAGGTTTTTTCGCAGCGGATGCCGCCCGTACAGTATAGCAAAACTTTTTCCTCTTCCTTGCCCTTGAGCAATTCGAGCACCTCAGGCAGTTCCTCCCGAAAGGTTTCCGCTTCCGGTGTCAGCGCGCCCTCAAAGTGGCCTATCTCACTCTCATAATGATTGCGAATGTCCACCACCGTAGCCCCCGCTTCCAGGGCCTGGTTCCACGCTTCAGCGTCAAGGTGCCGCCCCACATTGGTTACATCGTAGCTGCCATCATCCAGCCCATCCGCAATAATTTTGGGCCGCACCTTCACCATCAGTTTGAGGAAAGACTTCCCGTCGTCTTCCACGGCTACTTTAAGGGGAATATCTTTAAGCTCGGGCCGCTGCTGAAGATCGGCCTGGAAGGCTTCCCAGTGCGGCTGCGGCACACTCATCTGAGCATTAATACCTTCCGCGGCTACGTATACCCGCCCCAGGCAGCGCCAGTGGTCCCAGCAGGCATAGAGGGCATCTCGAAAAGCCTGTGGTTCAGCAATTCGCACGTATCGATAAAAGGAAACGGTAATCCGCTGAAAATCTTCCGCGTCCAGCTGCCGTTGGAGTTCTTCCCGACTGTACTTATTTACCAAATGATGCTTGTAAGCATTGGGGTCCATGGTCATAGGCTCTTTTCCAGCCTACAAAAATACAAACCCCGGGCTACTTGCTTTTGGGGCCTGGCGGCCAAATGTAACCCGTGCCTAACCGTAAAATAGAGGCAAAGAACCAACCGGCCGGGACGAGTCACTTTTGCCCGCAGGGCGGAAAAAAAAGTCCCAGCGGAGAGAAGGCGCCGAGAACCCGGTTGGGCCGGCTATTCAAATTTTTGCTCAAAAGCGTGACAGTAGGGCGTGCCACCGGTCTTTTGGTAGTAATCGTGGTGGTAGTCCTTTTCTTCTACGTAAAAGGTGGCATTGTCGCTAAGCTCCGTAGCCACTTTGAGCCCCCGGGCTTCCAATTCCTTAATGAGCTTTTCCGCTATCTGTTTTTGTTTCTCATTGAGATAGAAGATAGCCGAGCGGTATTGATTGCCTATATCGGGGCCCTGGCGGTTTACCTGGGTAGGGTCGTGGGTATTAAAAAAGAGGCGCGTTAAAGTTTCGTAGTCGGTTTTTTCCGGATCGTAAGTCACCTCAACGGTCTCAGCGTGACCGGTTCGTCCGGTGGTCACTTCCCGGTAGCTGGGGTTTTCGACGTGGCCGCCGGCATAGCCCACGCGGGTATCGATCACGCCTTGGGCTTGCTGCAGGTAATATTCGGTGCCCCAATAACAGCCGGAGGCAAATAAGGCGCGTTCATAGCGGGAGGAGTCCTGAGCTTGGGTCATAAAAGGAATAATTAAAGTTAGGGCGAAATAATAGAGACGTCTCATGGCAAGTTTTAAATGTAAGAAACGCAACGAGCCCCCGCTAGGTTTAAGCGAAAAAGGCGGCGGTACGCCTTGCGCTACGCCCGGCGCAGTTGATAAAGCCGCTCGGCTATTTGTAAAGCATTGGTGGCCGCCCCCTTCCGTAGGTTATCGGCCACTATCCAGAGGTTGAGGCTATTGACCTGGCTTAGGTCCCGGCGAATACGGCCCACAAACACCTCGTCCCGCCCCTCGGCGTAACGCGGCATGGGATATTGGTTCATATCCGGATTGTCTTGGAGGTGTAAGCCGGCCTGATCGGCCAGGAGCTTACGGAGGTCGGTGGTGTGGAATTCTTTCTCCAGTTCGAGGTTCACGCTTTCGCTGTGGCAGCCACGCACGGGAACCCGTTCCGCCGTGGCGGTGAGGGCCAGCTGGGGCCGCTGGAGGATCTTACGGGATTCATTGACCAACTTTAATTCTTCTCTGGTGTAGCCATTGTCCGCAAAGGTATCGCAGTGGGGCAGGCAGTTTTGATCGATGGGATACGGGTAGGCCAGCGGACCTTCCTTCCCGGCTCGTTCCTTTTCCAGCTGCTGCACCGCCGCCAGGCCAGTGCCCGTCACGCTCTGGTAGGTACTTACCACCACGCGCCGGATACCATAACGCTGCTGGAGTGGGGCCAGTACCATCATCAATTGAATGGTACTGCAATTGGGGTTGGCGATCAGGCGATCCTCCTTATCCAGGAGATCGCCATTGACTTCCGGCACCACCAGCTTCACCTCAGGGTCCATGCGCCAGGCCGATGAATTATCGATGACCGTACAGCCCTGCTGGGCAAAAAGAGGGGCCCATTCCCGGGACACGCTTCCTCCGGCCGAAAAAAGGGCCATGTCCGGTTTTGCTTGAAGTGCTTCTTCTATGGTAAGCAAGGGGTATTCCCGGCCTTGCCAGGAAATGGTCTTGCCGGCCGAGCGGGCCGAAGCTACGGGAAGGAGCTCGGAGAGCGGAAAAGAGCGCTCTACCAGCAGCTTGAGCATGACCTGCCCCACCATTCCGGTGGCGCCTACAATGGCTATTTTCATGGATTTAATGTATCTTGTTGCCGATTTTAACCTTAATGCCGGGCCGGGTTTAACCTCCGGTGGCAAAACTAAGCCTTATGCCTATCTCTGCGCACCGTCTGTGGATGCTTTTGCTGAGCTTCCTGCCTCTTGTACTTCCGGGCCAATTACAAGTAGGCGATAACTTTTCCGATGGTAATATTCGCCAAAATCCCCTTTGGATAGGCGACACCGCCCGCTTCACCGTTACGCCCAACAACCGGCTTCAGCTCCAGGATAGCCTGGCGGGGACCGCCTATCTGAGCACCGCATCCCGGATAGCAGAACGGGCCTCCTGGCAGCTCACTATGGAACTGGATTTCAACCCCTCGGGGAGCAATTTTTCCCGCTACTACCTGATGAGCTCCCAGGCCCGCCTCAGCGGAAATATCCGGGGCTACTATCTTCAAATAAGCGGCTCCAGCGAGGACCGCATCAGCCTGTACCGCCAGGATGGCAATAGCCACACCGCCCTGCTCCAAACCGCTGCCAACTGGGCTGATACCGACCCGGTGCAGGTCTATGCCCGGGTAACGCGCAACAGGCAGGGTTGGTGGCAGCTCCGCCTGGACACCGGCCGCCGGCAAACCCTCCTGCTTATTGACTCGGTACAAGACCTGAGGCACCGCGCCAGCGCTTACCAGGGCTGGTACTGCCAGTACACCAAAACCCGGTCCGACAGGATGTTCCTGGATAGCATCTACAGCCAGGGCTTTGCTTACCAGGACTCCCTCCCGCCCCGGCTCGATTCCTTTGCCCTTAAAGGGGTGAATCGCCTGGAGCTTTATTTCGATGAGTCGCTGGCCCCCGCTTCCGTGCAAGATACCGGCCATTACTGGCTTAGCCCGGACTTAGGCCAGCCCGTACAGGCCGGGGTGGGCCCGGAAGGCCGTCAGGTAGCGCTGCTCTGGGGGGATACGCTGGTCAATAAGCAGCGCTATACCCTTACCCTTCAAAATCTTAGGGATACTGCCGGCAATGCCTTTGCCGATACCCTTGCCCTCCGCCGGGTGGTGGCGCAACCCGGCGATTTGCTGGTACACGAGCTCATGCCCGACCCCGCGCCGGTAGTAGGCCTACCGCCCAATGCGCTCCCCGAGCGGGAATACCTGGAACTTTACAATGCCAGCGAAGTGCCCCTGCCGCTCGCCGGGTGGCAGCTGGTGATCCGAGAAGATACCATCCCCCTTCCCGCTTACCGCCTGGGCCCCGACTCCCTGGTAACCGTAAGCGACGAAGACGGCCAAAATGAATGGCCCGCCGGCATAAAGCTCCTCTGGGCCGATCTCTCCCGCTTTGCGCTGCTCAATGAAGGGGCCCGCGTAAGTCTCATTTCCCCCGAAAAAAAGGTGATTCACACGCTTTTCTACACCGAAAACTGGTACGATGACCCCAACAAAAAAGAGGGGGGCTGGAGCCTGGAAATGATAGACCCGGCCAATACCTGCGGCGGAGATGCCAACTGGACCGCCTGCCAGGATCCCCTGGGGGGTACGCCCAGCCGCCCCAATAGCGTGGCCGGCAGCCGCCCTGACACGATAGCCCCGCGCTTAGTACGGGCCAGCCTCCCCCGGGATTCCGCCGTTTTGATCCACTTTTCGGAAGCCATCCCCTCTCCGTCGCTGACCGATCCCGCCGCCTATGCCTTCCGCCCCTCGCTGCCCATCCGGCAAATAAAAACGGACCCAAGCCGCCGGGAAGCGCTCTTACATTTGGCCGAAGGCCTGAAAAAAGACAGCCTGTACCAGCTCTATACCCGGAAGCCCTTGCGCGACTGCCGGGGCCTGCCGCTGCAGGCCGATACGCTCCTGGTGGGGCGCCCCGGGCAGGCTGATAGCGGCCTGGTGTTCATCAATGAACTGCTCTTTAACCCCCCGCCGGGTGGGGTGGATTACCTGGAACTCTACCACGCGGGACCCGGCGTACTTGACCTCAGCAAGCTCCGGATAGGCCGGGGGGCCAAAGGAATGCCCACCGACCTGGTACAGCCCCGCCCCGAAAGTTACCTCTGGTACCCGGGAGAATATCTGGTGCTTACCACCGATACCGCCGCCCTAAAACGCGATTTTGAAGCACCGTACCCGGAACGGCTGGTAGCGGTAAG
>CAJXMS010000172.1 GCA_913056475.1 uncultured Bacteroidota bacterium | reverse complement strand
AAAAGCGGCGTTTTTGGGTACCGAGTAATGAGATTCCGTAGAGGTGTAGAGCGTCATTTTGCGATTGACCCCTTCCTGAGGAATACTTTCCTGATAGGCATCCCGGGCCATCAGCAGGGCCATTAAATTGGTCATGGAACCACCGGGCGCCATCATGCCCTGGGCCTGGCTGGGATCATAGCCCACCAGGCGGGCGCTTTGCCGGAGGAGCTCTTTCTCTATGCCTATCATCGGCCCGCCCGCTTTATAGGTGTACATGCTGTTGTTCAGCAGGACAGAGAGGAGCTCGCCTACTACCGCCTTGCCGTGGCGCCCGCCAAAAAGCTGGTTAAAAAAGCCCCGCGTGGCCGTGCGTGGGGTATGCAGCATGAGCTCTTCCAGCTGTGCTTGCCAGCTTGCTTCGTCCAGCCCTTTTTCGTCCAGCTCCAATTGAAGCTTGTCCATCACTTCCGCGGGCGGTACGGGGCGAACTACGGGGTTTTCTTCTTCGGCCTGTAGCAGGCGCTGTGCCAGTTGCTGAAAGGCCGTGAGATCTTTATCAATCATATTTGTGAGGCGTATAAAATGCCGGGGAAATTCCCGTTTTGGCTTATTTTTCTTTATTTTGCAAAAGAAATAAGCTTTTAGGGCCCGGGAAAAAATTCTTGGGCAAATAAAGGTTTTTTATCGCAAAACGTTCATCTTTTCTATGATTACTTCTTTGGATCAACTCCGTCAGCAACTTCCTCAATGCTCTGGCCCCGAATATGTTAAAATCGCCCAGGACATGAAGCTGCCCCTCGCGGATTTTGAGCCTTTTATGCACTGGGACGAGGAACATTACACCCGCAACTGCATTGACCGCACCGATGATTATGAGCTCATCCTCCTCTGCTGGGAAGCCGGCCAGGAAACCCCCATTCACGGCCACGGCGGCGAAGAATGCTGGGTGTACGCCCTTCAGGGCAGCATCCGCGAACACCGCCAGGAGTGGCAGGAGGCCCAGCAAGTGCTCCGAACCGTCGAAACTTCCCAAATGGAAGCCGGCGATATCAGCTACATGGATGATAACATGGGCTATCACTCCCTTCACAACGTGGGCTCGGGACGCGCTATGACCCTCCATCTGTACATGAACCCCATCGATCGGTGCCGGGTTTTTGACCCCCAGGCACAGTCCTTCCAGATCAAAGAAATGGAGTACGATACCCATCAGGGGGAGCTCCTTACCACCGGCTAAAAAGAACTGCTGGACCGCAACCTGCCTTACCAGCTGTCTTATTTAGCCCTACGGGCCAAAGGTAAATTTCCGGCCTACAACGCGCTTCCCCCCGGCTTCTTTTGCGCTTGCAAGCCATGAAAGGGCGCCGGGCCGCCCGGCGGAAAATACTTCATTTGCCCGCCAGGGCCCTGCTTGCTGCATTCCGGTATTTCCGAAGCGGGAAGACACCGGGCAATTACAACCCGCTCAGCCACTTAAGCGCCGGTCCCCCGGGCGGAATGAAGCAGGGGCCCGCTCCCGGCACAACAGCGCCACTTTCCCTACCTTTGCGGGCTTTAAATCGCAGATCCCCTATGGCCCAAAAACAAAAAGCCGCGCTCATTATCCTGGATGGCTGGGGAATGGCCGCCCAGCAAGAGGTGAGCGCTGTAGATCAGGCCCATACGCCCTTTGTCGATAGCCTCTACCGGGATTATCCCCACGGCCAATTGGAGGCCAGTGGCCTGGCCGTGGGCCTGCCGGAAGGGCAAATGGGCAACAGCGAAGTGGGGCACATGAACCTGGGCGCCGGCCGGGTGGTGTACCAAGACCTGGTAAAGCTTCACAAGGCCGTGGAGGAGGGCACCATGGCCCAGGAACCGGTGCTCCGGGAAGCCTTTGCTTACGCCCGCCGGGAAAATAAAAAGGTTCACTTCATGGGGCTCCTGTCAGACGGCGGGGTGCATTCCCATATTTATCACCTGGAAGGGCTGATAGCCGCCGCCCAGGAAGCCGGCTGTGAAAACCTGCTCGTGCATGCTTTTATGGACGGGCGCGATACCGATCCCCACGCCGGGAAAGCGTACCTGGCCCGCCTGGAAGCTTTCCTGCAAGACCGACCCGCCCGCATCGCTTCCCTCGTAGGACGCTACTACGCCATGGACCGGGACAAACGCTGGGAACGCATTCGCCAGGCCTACGACCTCCTGGTGTCCGGCCGGGGAGAAGCCCACCCCACCAGTGAGGCCGCTATCACTGCCAGTTATCAGGATGGGGTGACGGATGAATTCGTGGGCCCGAAACTCATTTGGCCGGAAGGCCTAAACAAAGAAGCCCTCACCCTGGCGGAAGGTGATGTGGTGGTGTACTTTAACTTCCGCACCGACCGGGCACGACAGCTTACGCAGGCCCTGAGCCAGGAGGCTTTTCCAGAAGAGAATATGAAACCGCTTCCGCTGCATTTCGTGACCCTGACCCGCTACGATGAGACTTTCAAAGACCTCCAGGTGGTGTACGGCAAAGATAACCTGAACCATACCCTGGGCGAGGTGCTGGCCCAGGCCGGCCGCAGCCAGGTGCGTATAGCGGAAACGGAAAAGTATCCGCACGTGACTTTTTTCTTTTCCGGCGGGAGGGAAGAAGCCTTTGCCGGGGAAGACCGCCTGCTGATCCCTTCTCCTAAGGTGGCGACCTACGACCTCCAGCCCGAAATGAGCGCGCCCGAGGTACGGGACGCCATCGTCCAGCGCATCCGGGAAAAGGCGCCGGACTTTATCTGCCTGAACTTTGCCAATCCGGATATGGTGGGCCATACCGGCGATATGCCGGCCGCTATAAAGGCTTGCGAAACGGTAGACCAGTGCACCCAGGCCGTGGTGGAGGCCGGACTGGCCGCCGACTACCAGTTTATTATCCTGGCCGACCATGGTAATGCGGACTGTATGCGCAATGCCGACGGCAGCCCCCATACCGCCCATACCACGCAGCCGGTGCCTTGCTTTTGGGTAGGGAAAGGGCTGGACCCTAACCGGGCCTTGCGCAATGGTGTGCTGGGCGATGTGGCCCCTTCCCTCCTGAAGATAATGCAAGAAGAACAGCCGGTAGAAATGACCGGAAAATCCCTGCTGCCATGATCAATCCGGATGCTAAAATAATTGCCGTCGACTTCGACGGGACCATCGTGGAGGATGCCTATCCCAAAATTGGCAAGCCCCTCATCTTTGCCTTTGATACCCTCAAACGGCTCCAGAATGACGGCCACCGGCTCATTCTATGGACTTATCGCTGTGGTGATAAGCTGGACGAAGCAGTGGCCTTTTGCCGGGAAAACGGGGTGGAATTTTACGCCGTGAACGCCAGCTTCCCCGGGGAAGTTTTTTCCGAAAAAGAGGCGAGCCGCAAGATCCATGCGGACCTTTTCATCGATGACCGCAGCCTGGGCGGATTGCCGGGCTGGGGCGAAATTTATCAACAAATAGCCGGGCAAGAGGCGCCGCCACAACCTCCGAAAAAGCGGCGCAAAGGCCTTTTCCGATTGTAAACGCGTATGATCAAATACAAAACACCGGAAGAAATAGAAAAATTACGCGCCGCCGCCCAGGTGGTGAGCCGTACCCTGGGCATGCTGGCCGCCGAGATTAAGCCCGGGGCCAGTCCCGTCAAGCTCGACAAAATGGCGGAAGAATACATCCGGGACCAGGGCGCTGCACCTGGCTTTCTGGGCCTCTACGACTGCCCCAGTACGCTCCTGATCTCGCGGAATGAGACGGTGGTCCACGGCCTACCCATCAGCGAACCTCTCCATGAAGGGGATATCGTAAGCGTGGATTGCGGAGCCCTGCTGGACGGTTATTATGGCGACCATGCTTATACCTATGAAGTTGGTGAGGTGGATGCGGATACGCGTCAGCTCTTGCGGGTGACCAAAGAGGCGCTTTACAAAGGCATCAAACAAATGCGGGCGGGCAACCGCCTGGGCGATGTGAGCTACGCCATCCAGCAGCACGCCGAAAGCCATGGCTACGGCGTAGTGCGCGAGTTGGTGGGCCACGGCATCGGCACCACCATGCACGAGGATCCGCAGGTGCCCAATTTTGGTCGGCAAGGCCGCGGTAAAAAGCTCAAAGAGGGCCTCACCCTGGCCATTGAACCTATGATCACCATGGGAACCCACCGGGTTAAGCAGCTTAGTGACGGCTGGACCATCAATACCGTAGATGGGAAACCGGCTGCCCACTTTGAGCACGACGTGGCCATCGTTAATGGGGAACCCGATATCCTCTCCACTTTTGATTATATCTACGAAGCGCTGGGAATCAAGGAAGAGTCATGATCAAAAACCTTTTTTCCTGGGCCCTAAATGCATTGCCCCGGCAAACCCTGATCCGGCTCAGCTACTGGGTACGCCCCTTGTTGGCGGCTTTTTACCGCGGCAATCGCTTTGAAGACCCCATCGATGGCCGGCGCTACCGCAAGTTGCTGCCTTACGGTTACGAAGGGCGCCAGCGCCCCAATGCCCTCGCCCCCGCCAGCCTCTCGCTGGAACGCCACCGCCTGCTCTGGCTCTACCTGCAGCGCGATAGCGACTTCTTCACCAAACCGCAGCGGATGCTCCACGTGGCCCCCGAACAGTGCTTTCTGGATCTTTTTCGCCGGCAAGAAAACCTGGACTACACTACCGCCGACCTGGACTCGCCCATCGCCGATGTGCAGATGGACATTCACGACATCCCTTACGAAGATGCCCACTTTGACGTCATCTTTTGCAACCACGTCCTGGAGCACGTACAGGACGATCGCCAGTGTATGCGGGAACTATGCCGGGTCCTCAAGCCCGGAGGCTTGGCCATCATGCAGGTGCCCTTTGAACCCGGCCGGGAAGAGACCGATGAAGATCCCAGCATCACCGATCCCGAAGAGCGCATCCGCCGTTTTGGCCAGTACGATCACGTCCGCGTGTACGGCCGCGACTACCCCGAACGGCTCCGGGAAGCCGGCTTTCAAGTGACGCCCGTTAATTATTCCGAAACCTTACCTGCCGAGGAATTCCGGCGCTACGCCCTCATGCCCGGAGAGGTGCTCTACGTCTGCTCCCGCTAGGGGCGTGCGGCTGGGCCTGCCGGCCAAATGTGCTTCCGGCAGGCTGGTGGCCGACCGGTTCCGCAGAATGAGCTTGTTTCCCAGAAGTTTAGATCTAAGGTGAATGGTTGAACTGTTAAATCGTTGCACCGGGTAACCGGTGAGGCAAGTGCGTAGGCTGAG
>CAJXMS010000171.1 GCA_913056475.1 uncultured Bacteroidota bacterium | reverse complement strand
ATCTCGTTTTCTTCTCTTTTTTGAAGTAAGTAGAGGTATAATGTTTCTTTAATTTGCTGCTGCCGAGCGATCTCTCTGTAACGACGTTCGTATTCGGGGATATTGCTTAGTTTCTGTTGATACTTACGCTCTTTTTGTTGTAATTCCTTCAACTTTGCCGGAAAGCGGAAAAAGAGAAACTGTTGTTCTGAGTGGTAATTCGGCCTTAAAATTTTCGGGAAAGTGACGCTTGCCCAGCCGCAGCACAGCCGGGTCATTTTCTACCGCGTGCAAGGGGGGCAGAGGGCCGCGCCGCTGCAGTACCGGCACCCAGGAGCCCGCGCCAAATCCCAGTAGTAATAAGGGCGCCTCCCCCTGCGGCCGCCAGCCAAAATAGCCGAGGGCCTCCTTCCAAACCTGCTGCAAACGCCCGTAAGAATAATTAGCACGGGGGCCGTTCAGGACTTTTTGCCCTCCCTCCAGGCGCACCTCCAGCCGCCCCGCCTGGGGGCTGTAAGCCGTCTCGATTGGCCAGGGCCAGAGATAGCTCAGGAAACGCTGCCAGGCCTTAGGCATCCCCTTCGCGGTCCTGCGCTTCCTCGGATTTGTTTTCCTGCGCTTGGGCCTGTTTTTGCATGTCTCCCAGCTGGCTGGAGGCGGCAAAGCTGGTGAGCATTTCATTGAGCATATTGCTGGCGGTAGCGGGGCTATTGGGCATGAGGATCAGATTGCTCTGGCTATTTTCGCTCACCGCATCCAGGGTATCGTAGTGCTGGGTGATCACGATCAAGGAGGAAGCTTCCTGGCTATTGATCCCCACCTTATTGAGGACATTGACCGACTCTTCGAGGCCGCGCGCTATTTCGCGGCGTTGATCGGCTATGCCCTGGCCCTGCAGGCGTTTGCTCTCCGCCTCGGCGTGGGCCTTCGCTACGATGCGGATGCGTTCCGCCTCCCCCTCATACTCAGCGGCCGTTTTGTTGCGCTCGGCAGCATTGATACGGTTCATGGCCTGCTTCACTTCATCATCGGGGTCTATATCGGTTACCAAGGCTTTTACGATCCCGTAGCCATAGGTGTTCATGGCCTCCTCCAGTTCATTTTTCACCGCGTTGGCGATGTCGTCTTTCTTCTCAAATACATCGTCCAGTTTGAGCTTGGGCACTTCGGCCCGCACGGTATCAAATACGTAAGAAGTGATCTGCGCGTGGGGATCTTCCAGTTGGTAAAAAGCCTCGTAAATTTTTTCGCGCAGCACCATGTACTGCACGGAGACCTTGATTTTTACAAAGACATCGTCCTTGGTTTTGGTCTCCACCATCACGTCCAGTTGCTGAATACGGATGCTCAGGCGCCCGGCTACGCGGTCTACAAAGGGAATTTTGAGCTGAATACCGGGATTGCGCATGCTAAGAAAGCGGCCAAAGCGCTGCACCACGGCCACTTGCTGCTGGCGGACCAAGAAAATACCATTGGCCAGCATGAGGGCCAGCACGGCGAGGATTACGTAGAGCGCTATCATTTTGGGTTTTTTTTTGCTTTTACACCTATCGAATGGGGCGGGTGGGCCTCACCGGCCAAATGTGGTAGTGGGCCCCGGTCACCGCGGCAATATAAGGAACAATCTGCCCCGCTTGATAATTTCGTGGCCTATTGGGAAGCGGCAGAACACTAGCCGGGACCCTGTAAATCCAAGGTGCCCTCCCTTAGAATGGCCACCTTGATACATCCTAGTTCTGCTGGAGCGGGGCAGCTGCCAATACTATTTGATACAAGAATAGAAAAATAAAATCCCGTTTTGTTTCTCAGCAAACTTTAGACACGGGAGGGAACCTTTACAAATAGGTGGACAAAGCAAAAAAATAGCTGTCCAGGTGGGCAGCTATAAATTCCCTCCTTAAAGTTATACCTTAAACTTAAAGATGCGCGCTAAAAGTGAGGCCTTGGGTTAGTTTATGGGTTTTGGTGCACTCCCCAGTATCATCGCCACAGTTGGAGCAGGCACACATACGAGTGACCTCACATCCGGAGGCCGCGCAACTGGTGCTTTTACAAGTGCAGGTTTCTTCTCCGGCAGCCCGGTAATCCGGATTTTCATAATTTCCCGGATCACGCAGCGATTGAGAAAAAGAAAGGCTGCTTCCATCCGTAAGTTCAAGCCGAATACGAACAAATTCTACGTTATCTGCTGTATCGACGTGGAAGCTTTTGGGACTCCAACTGCTGATATCCGAAGGAGTTAAGCCCAACTGTCCGCGGACATGGGTTTTAAATTGCTCATCCGTTATATCCTGGAAATTGTCGTTGTCATCCACATAACCCAAGATGTAGTGCTCTGATTTTTCTTTACTACCAGAGGGTTTACTTGTAGCTGTTGATGAATCGTTGTTTTTCTCACACCCCACCATTACCAGGCCCAGCATAACGAGGCTTACACTTAGTTTACGTAGCATAATTATTTATTTTAAGGTTTGACGGCCCGCTTTGATTCTCAAAACGGCTTTATTCGCGGTGGCCACTTGTACGAATAGGTAATCGAAGCAAACAAAAAAGAACGACCCCAGCAAATTCTAAAGGCAAATTTTTTAGATCTTAAGGGGCCGGGGCGCTGGAAAGCCGCGCCAGGAGCGGCTTAAGAGGCGGAATTTTTTTTTCGCACTCTATTCTACTGTTTAAGTGCTATTTGTGGGTAAGGCAATCCCATCCTGATCTGAATAATGTCTGTCTATAAAGTCCAATCTCGCTTCTAACGAGACGATCGTTCTCAAAATCCTCATCTCGCCCGTGGCGAGACAGCGGTTTTATCGTCCTCTTGCGCCTCCCCGAATAAGTCGGGACAGGCGTTCTTAAACTTTCTAGGACAGACACTCAACTGTATGGACAAGCACTAATTTTGTAAACCACCATTATTTCGCTCTGCTGCCCGTTTTAATATCCTATGGCCAAGCGAACTAAGCTTACACGAAAAGCTGAACTTCATTACACTAAGAAGGCACGGCTGTACCCCATAAAAAAGAGCGCGCCAAAGCTTAAAAGCAGCATCATGCCCCAAAGGAAGGAAGTGCTGAGGAGCAAGAGCCCGCTTAACATGCCCAAAACTCCGGAGGCCATCCATTTGAAGCGCTCATTTTGGACGATGATTTTGCGGCGAAAAACTGAAATAAGGGCCCCTATCAAATTGCCTAGGCCCACTAAGAATAGAAGCTCCCGCGTAGACGGGTCGGAAACGTGAAACAAGGCCGCATAGAGCCACGCTGCACTCAAGAGTGCGTAAAGAAGCTTAAAGGTCGGCTTAATTTGGCCAGGCATGTCATGCGCATGATAACTCTCCGGACCAAATGCTTCATATTGAACCTTATCCACCGTCTTGATGCTGAGATAGTTGCTAAAACCTAAATCCAACAATTTTAAGAGCGGGTGCCGGCGAAATTTCACGTAAATAAGGGCGTAGACCTCATCGCCACATGCGGAAACATCCAGCTTGCTGCTAAGGATATAACTACGAATCTTTAGCTGGGAAGCACTCGTGGTGAGGCTTACCTCTTGCCCCGTAAAAATACGGTCCAAAAGCCTCCCCTGGCCATCCCGTATGCTTACTGGCGCAAGAGCGCCCAACTGCCGGTAGGTAACGTATTTAATATGTATTTTGCGCATAACCCTGTTAGGATCATTTGAAAAATATTGGGAAGTGGCTAGCCACTTCCCAATATTGATTTTAGTAGTCTATGTCATGGAACCAACGGCAGCGAAACCTACAATTACGGCTACACCGCCCCATCCACCGGTAACCAAAGCGGTATATTCTGCAAGACCAGTGGATATTGCTAGACTTGCAGAACCAGCATCACGAGCAAACCATCTAGGCGCTTGGTAAGATTTCCACTCCAATCCAAGATTTTCCCAGTAAAGTGATGAATGCTTGCATATAGAGAGGACAGCATAAAGCCTATGCTTTTCATTAACCGTCATTTGTGCATTTTCTTTTACCTAATGTACCATTAAGTTTATTTCTGCTCTAAATTCACTTGATGAAGTAGCATTTCCAAGTAAATCCATTAAATCAGCCATAATTGTGTAGGACGGCTGGGAAAGGAATCCATCTGAATTGAGTGTAGATAATAACTGACAATTTTTTTCAATCGTGTAGTCAGTACCATCTATGGTCTTAAGCGTATTGAACCATTCTGTTGCGCTATCATCTCCAAAGGAAATACTACTATTAACTAACCCCGTACTGGTTGGCCATTATAGAGTCAGTCAGATGGAAACGAGTCTCAAAATCTTCGTAACTGTTTACCCCATACTGATTATGATAGGCACTCAATAACTCTTTGTGGATTATTCCAATCGAATCCAATGGATTTTCAAACACCTTTTCCTTAGTTAAGCCATTAGATGGAAGAGGGGTTCCATTTTTAACTTCTTTCTCACACCCCACCAGCGCCAGGGCCAGCATTACGAGGCTTACCCTTAAATAACGCATCATTACTTAAAAATTTAAAATTACACATTCCGCTTTGATTCTCAAAACAGCTTTATTCGCGGTGGCCACTTGTACGAATAGGTAATCGAAGCAAACAAAAAAGAACGACCCCAGCAAATTATACGGGTGACTTTTTTAGAGAATAAGGGTATGGGGCGCTGGAAAGCCGCTTTGAGAGCGGCATTTTGGCCCTAAATCGTTTTTCGTTCTAAAAAATTGCTCCCATGAGCCTTACACTAATTTATTTTCATCCAGGCCGGAGGCGCAAGGGGAGCTTACCGGGCGTATGCAAGCTCGTCTTAAAATCTTATAGCCTGGCCACATACAGATTACAAGCTAAACCTGGTAATACCGCTTTGCCCACGGTAAAATCCTACTTTTATTGGCCAGTCACCCCGCCGACGCGGAAAAAGGGGTGGCTTGTTAGTAAACGGTCTGCGGGACTACCCTCCAATACCTTATCCAGATGGTTGGGCGTGAGTCTTCCCCTACGGCAGTTCGTATCCCAGCCCGAGCTGCAAGCTAAAACCCTCCGGTTGAAGCGCTGCGGCGCCGACTTATTGCGATGAGTCGCGATGGTCAGCTGATTAGCAATCGCCGCGGCATGTACGGGCTTGCCTCGAGCATGGAGCTTATCAAGGGCCGCATTCAGGGCAACAAAGACGGATTTGGGTTCTTTATCCCTGATATCGGCATCTTTTGAAAAAACGTCTTTTACGGATGCATCATCCAAAACCAAGGGTTCCATGGTTCTTTCAACAAATCGAATAATGG
>CAJXMS010000170.1 GCA_913056475.1 uncultured Bacteroidota bacterium | reverse complement strand
CCCCGCATGCGCGGCCAGTCAGGCAGTTGGCGATAGAAGAAGGCATCAGTGAAGCCACATTATATATATGGCGCCAGGAGGCCTGCCAGAAGACTTAAAACTAAGCGTGTCATATTACTTGCGGTTTTGGATTTCAGCCTGGAGCTCTGCTACGGTCCGGCGCAGCTCTTCGAGCTCTTCTTTTTGCTTTTTCAGGTTTTCAATTTGACTTTGCTGTTCCTGAATGGCCTTGATCAGCACGGGAATCATGTCGGCATAGTACACGCCCAGGCGCTCATTCTTGACTTTCTTGAGCTGGCCATCTTCGGTGCGCTTCCAGTCATGGGTTTTTACCACCTCGCTTAAAATGGGCTGGACCTGCTGCGCGATCACCCCGATTTTCTTTTTCTCCTGGGGCTTGTCCTTCCAGCGGAAGGTGACCGGGCGGATGGCCATCACCTCTTCCAGGCCGTAGTCCAGGTTGGTGATGTCTTTTTTGGAGCGCCGGTCGGAAGTTTGGATGGTACCATTGGTGGCGTAAATATCTTCCCAACGGTTGAATATCGACCCTATGTCTTCATCATCGTCAGTTGCGGGAACCAAGCTCGCATTGAATCCGATTTTATCAGAACCCCCATCGAATATCCGCTCAATGCTGCCAAATCCAATGGTATCGGGCTCAATTTCCAGGTAATTAGACCTAGCCGGACCATCCTTGATTTGGTCCATGTAAACCTGCTGGCTGTAGGTTTCAGACCAATATTTAGAGCTACCACCAAGATCTTGAGAGTTGGTACTGCTTGGCTCCCAATTTTTGTTAATAGCCAGGGCAAATGCTCCCCGGGGGTAGATAGCCGAATTGCTGACAAGAGCGTTGGGGAAAGAAATCGTATCTGTAAGCATGTTGCCATTCACTTCTAGATCCTCATTGGGGCTAGAAGTTCCGATACCTACTCTGCCACTGTTGTAGTAGACATTCCCGCTACTCGTACTCCAGGCGGATCCGCCACCGGTATTGTCCTGCGCGGGAGCCCAGTCGGTACCGTTAAACTTAAGTACCTCGTTATTTCCGGAGCTGGATGCGTTGACGTCGGTCAGGTCACCCAGGGCACCGGGGTCGGAACTAGCGGAGTGCAGCGCGTAGGGTACACTGCTAAGGGGATCCTGGCCCAGATTCTGGAAGCCGTTACCGTTATCTACCTCTACTTTTACCTGGTACTGCTTATTGGCCCAGTCCAGATTGCTAAAGGTGCCGCTGGTAGCCGTGCCGTTTCCTACTTGGAGGTTGAGGAGCCCGTAATTGTCGGTATTTACGCTGTGGCTCTCTTCGTAGGCGAGGGTACCGCCATCGTAAATCCCTATTTTTACCGTAACTGTCTGGTTTTTGATAAGGCTACCGCTGCCGTCGCGCACCACGGCTTGGTAGTTAAACTGCTCGGGCGCTTGTGCCCAAAGACCAAAGCTGCCCAGCAGCATAGCCAACAATAGAATACGTCGTTTCATTTTTTCTTGGTTTTAAGATTTGGCCTCAAAGCTGGCATCTTGCCCCGAGCTGTGCAGCCCCAAATGAGTGATTGGCCAGCTCTTCTCCGGTGGGCTGCTTAATGATCCGTGCTATACCGAGCGTTTTTAGGGGCCTGGCGGCCAAATGAGAGACCTACACACGGGGCAAGGATCGCTACCACATTTGGCCGGCAGGCCTCTTAAGGATAGTGAGTGGCTGCGCGGGGCGCCTGCTATAAAGGAAAGGGCAGCCAAGCAAAAACGCAGGGCTACCACTCATCCGCTAAAATAGACCAATGCCTCAATGAAGGCTGCTATGCTGCGCATAACGATACCTTTGTGATGATGAAGCAGTGCGGAAAGAGATATGCTTTGCTGGGTTTGCTGGCTTTGGCGCCGCTCTGGTTGATAGGGCAAGACTTGCACTGGGCGGGCCGGCAAGATTCTACGGTACTTGATATAAAAGAGCTTCCCTCGTGGCAGCCTTCCGATAGCCTGTGGCAAGCCCTGCAAAAACCGCTGCCCTACCGGCCGGAAGGGGAGCGCCTGTTCCGGGTGCTTTCTATGGCCAATGCTACGGAGGATACGCTGAACTTAGGGCTCCTTACTCCCGTAAATGACTTTACCATCGTTTATACCCCTCAAAAGGGCTGGCAGTACACCGGCGTAGGGGTGCCTCTGGAGCAACGAGGGTACCTGGATTATGCCTTTGGGCTCCCCATAACATTGCTCCCCGGCGAAACGGTGCGCCTCCGGCTGGCTACCGGGGCTTATGATCCAGGCCAGGTGCTTTCTTTCCGCTTTTCAGTGGTAGATCAGGCCTACTTTCAAAGGTTTATTCTGGAAGAGACTGAGCGAAGAAGGAACAGCCTGGCCCTGCATTTCCTCTTTGTAGGGGCGGTAAGCATCATGATGCTTTACGTGTTTTTGCTTTTTTTACAGAACCGCCGCCAGAGCATGTACCTCTACTACGGATTATACCTGCTTAGCTTACTCTTATACCTCGGACCTAAGCTGGACCCTACCCGGATGGCCCCCGATTTTTTTCCGCAGAATTTTCAGCTATTCGCTTACACCAATGAGCCCGTTCAGTGGATGCTTTTTGTGTTTTACGTGCTTTTTGTTTCGCACTTCCTGGACTTGCGTTCACGTTCGCGGCGGCACTTTCGGCTGTTGCGCTTTATGGCCGTTTTATACGGGCTTTACGGGCTCTTTACCCTCGTTTACATTCTTCTTACCGGTGAAACCACCCTGGTGCACCAGCTCTTCGTGCCTTCCCACCTGGTGGCTTTCGCTTTTAGCTTGTACTTGATCGTGGACTTTTGGCTGCGGCTCAAAAGCGGTCTTCGCTACTATATCATTGCCGGTTCCTTGTTTTTTGTGGCGGGCGCCATGGTGAGTATGTACTATAGCCTGTTCCTCTACGCGCCCGGAGAAACAGACATTCAAACCGTTCCCTTTCAGTTGGGCCCCATAGATTTTATGAAGCTGGGCGTGCTGGCGGAGGTGCTTTGTTTTGCCTTAGGGATAGGCCACCGTATCCGGATTACCTACCGGCAAAAAGCCCACGCGCAGCGGGCCTATATTCAGGAGCTGAAGCGCAATGATGCTTTGAACCGGCAAATTCAACAAGACCTTACCGAGCAGGTGGAGAAGCGCTCTCAAGAGATAGTAGACAAAACCCGCGAGCTGGAACAAGAACGTTCCGCCCGCATTAAAGCCTCCCTGGAGCAGCAACTTACCCGCAGCCAAATGACCAACCTGCGGCTGCAAATGAATCCTCACTTTATTTTTAACGCCCTCAATAGCATACGCCACTTGGTGCTTAAAAAAGACTTTCGCACCGCTTCTGCTCACATTGGCGATTTTGCGCGTTTGCTTCGGCTTATTTTACAGAATACCTCCCAAACCAATATCAGCCTTCAGGATGAACTGGATACCCTGGGGCTTTACCTTGGTTTTGAGCAGCGTCGCTTTGGGGAACGGCTTGATTATGAGATCTCCGTAGCCAAGGGACTCAACCCCGATAACGTGCAAATTCCCCCTATGCTGATCCAGCCCTTTGTAGAGAATGCGGTGTGGCATGGCCTAATGCATAAGAAAGAGCCCGGCAAAATTTGGATAAAGCTCAACCGCGATAAGGACCAGCTTCACGTGCAGGTGCGGGATAATGGGATAGGCCGCCAAAAGTCACAGGAAATTGGCGAAAAAAGGGCCGGAACCGAGAAAAGTTACGGCCTTTCTATAACCAAGGATCGGTTGGCCCTTATGGAAAGGCTGAAACAGGGAAAAGGTCAGTTCGAGGTAAAAGATTTGACAGAGGAGAACGGGGAGCCCGCCGGTACCCAAGTAGATATGTGCATTCCGCTCTAGCGAGCCCAAATGGTAAAAGAAGCGTTGAAAAACACTAATTGCTCATTAGGGTTATTTTTGAGTGAAAATTTTTTCCTTATTGGGCCCTTAAATTAAGGGAAGCCAAATAGAGCCTATGAAAGCTATCATCATCGACGACGAGCAGCATTGCAGCGAGTCACTGCGCCTGCTCATTGAACAGGAAACCCCGCAGGTAGAAGTCCTCGCGGAAGCCAATGACCCCTTTCAGGGACTAGGGTTGGTCACTGCTCATCAGCCTGATTTACTTTTCCTGGACGTGGAAATGCCTCACATGAGCGGCTTTGAGCTATTGGCCCAGCTTAAAGACCTGTCCTTTGAAACGATCTTTACCACCGCCTACGATGAATTTGCCGTCAAGGCCTTTAAATACAATGCCATCGATTACCTCCTTAAACCTATTTCTGAGGAAGAGCTAAGCCAAGCGGTAAACAAGGCCGGCCAAAAGCTCAAAAGCGATGACTATCAGTTTAAATTCCACGCCATGCTCAACCAAATGGGCCACGGCAAAGAATCAGAGGGCAAAATATCCCTTCCCACCATGGAAGGGCTGGAATTCGTGAAAGTACAGGACATCATTCGCTGCCAAAGCGACAGTAATTACACGGAGCTCACCCTGGGCTCCGGCCGGAAAGTAGTGGTGTCTAAAACCCTGAAAGAAATTCAAGAACTTCTGCCAGACCGCACCTTTGTACGGGTGCACCACTCTCATGTGATCAATCTCAATCACATTACACGCTATCAGCGCGGCGCCGGCGGCGTGCTCATCATGGACAATGGGGATCACGTTAACGTAAGCCGGAGCCGTAAAGAAGCTTTCCTGCGCAGTTTATAAAGCGTTTGGGCCCGGGCTTTCCGCTCTAAAAATGGGCAAAACTTTTATTTTTGAAAGTCTCAATTCTTTCTCCCTTGCCTATGGCCCCTCAAAAAACCAAGGATAAGGCATTCCTGCCTTATCGTCCTCCTTACTACCCCCCGCAATCCATGCGGGAACGGGCGCGCGAATTCCGCAGCGCCATGGCGTATCGCCGTTCCTGTCGCTACTTTTCTCCCGCCCCGGTAAACCGGCTGGTCATAGAAGAAGTGCTGGATACCGCCTGCCAGGCCCCTAGTGGCGCCAATAAGCAACCCTGGACCTTCGTGGCCATAAGCAATCCTCTCATCAAAAAAGAGATCCGCCAGGCGGCGGAGCAAGAAGAACACCAGTTTTACAATCAGCGTGCCAGCGAAGAATGGCTGGAGGACCTGCGGCCCCTGGGCACTACCTGGGAAAAACCTTATTTAGAAGAAGCCCCCTGGCTTATCGTGGTGTTTAAGCAGACCTACGAAGCTACACCAGCCGGCAAACGGAAAAATTATTACGTCAAC
>CAJXMS010000169.1 GCA_913056475.1 uncultured Bacteroidota bacterium | reverse complement strand
TACTCTTCGAACCTCTGTAATCCCCAACATTGTATTGAACACTTGCAAGTACCATATAGCCCTGTGGATAAGCCTCTGGGTCAATAGATAGTGCCCTCGAAAAATCCTCAATAGCACGCTCATTTTCTCCCCTGTCTTTCATGATCTGTGCGCGCATCATATAGGCTTCCATAAAATTTTTATCTGCCTTCAATGCCCTTTCCAGGTATTCCAGGGATTCCTCAAAACGGGCCTCATCCAGCGCCTTGACCTGCAAGCTTTTCCCTTTTAGTGGTAGGCGTACCTGGCATTCTTCTCTCAATAGGAGCTTCAGGCCGTCTTGTTTCCAGCCCGGGCTTAGGAGCTGGGCCGTGCCGGCAGCCTCAATCTGCTGAAGCGTGGGGGCCTTTACGGTGACCTGCAGCTTGGTAAAACTTTTAATGGCCTGATCCAGGGAGAGGCTGAGCACGCCTTTTTTAACGGAAGTACGGATGTAGGGGTGTAAGTTATCATCAGCGACAATCTCTACGCCGGCTTCTTCTGCCTGAATAAAATTAACGGTAAGCTGATCGCTAACCTTGACCTTTTGAAAGGCCAAAACCGTTCGGGGCTTGGTAATTACCTTCCCGGTACCTACTATTTTAGGAGCGCAACCCGCTAGTAAATAGAAGGCCGCCAGGGCAGTTAAAATCGATACGTGCTTCATCATGGTGCTTGTTTGTAGAAAGCGTCCAAAGTAGCATAAATAAAAAAACCCTGGGGAACTTCCGCAGGGTTTATAAAGGGTTTTATGAGTAAAAAAGCTTAGAGTAGCCCGTTGGTCTTTTGAACGGCAGCGGCGCTTTCCTGGAGTTTGGCTTGCTCCTCGTCATTGAGGTCTATCTCCACGATCTCTTCAATACCCTGAGCACCAATCTTGGCCGGCACGCCAATGCAGAGGTCATTAAGGCCGTACTGCCCCTCAAGCAGGCAGGAACAAGGGAATATCTTATGGCTGTCATTGGCGATAGCATGCACCATGGCAGAAACCGCTGCTCCGGGTGCATACCAGGCAGAGGTCCCCAGTAATTTGGTAAGGGTGGCCCCGCCCACTTTGGTATCTTCGCCTACCTGCTGAAGCCGATCGGGGCTGAGAAAGTGACTTACCGGGACGCTGTTGCGGGTGGCTAGGCGCGTAAGCGGGAGCATACCGGTATCGCTATGCCCGCCTATTACCATACCGTCTACATCAGAAATGGGCGCTTCCAAAGCCTCGGCCAGGCGATACTTAAAACGGGCGGAGTCTAAGGCACCTCCCATCCCGATAATGCGGTTTTTGGGGAGGTCAAGGGCCTGGTGGGCGAGGTAAGTCATGGTGTCCATGGGGTTGCTTACCACGATGAGGGTAACTTCCGGTGAATGCTGGATAAGGTTTTGGGCTACCTCCTTTACGATGCCCGCATTGGTGCTAATGAGCTCTTCACGCGTCATTCCTGGTTTCCGGGGAATTCCGGAGGTGATCACCGCTACATCGCTTCCGGCGGTGGGGCGGTAGTCCTGCGTACTACCGGTTATTTGGGTATCAAACTGGTTGAGGGAAGCCGTTTGCATGAGGTCCATGGCTTTGCCTTCGGCAAGCCCCTCTTTAATGTCTACCAATACCACTTCCGCGGCAAAGTTTTTCATAGCGATGTATTCGGCACAGCTCGCTCCTACGGCGCCTGCTCCTACTACGGTGACTTTCATAATAATGGGTTTAGGGATTATAAATTTTGTTGCGCGAAGGTACCAAACTCTAGCTTCTGCCCGGGAGAAACGGTTCCTTCCTGTCCCCCCCTCTTCCACAGGCGCCCTGCCGGGAGGCGCTGCTTCCTTGGTTGGGCAGCCTTCCGGGGCCTAAACCAGAAAGGGGGAAAAGTCACTTTTGGCCGGTAGGCCGCCAACAAAATGGGGGCTCAGACTGTCTATACTTAAATGAAAAAGCCCGATAAGGAACTGAGCGACCAGGCCGTAGACCGGGTGATCGAAATGGCCTGGGAAGATCGAACGCCCTTTGAGGCCATCGAGGCCCAAATGGGGCTTAAAGAGGAAGAAGTGATCCGACTAATGCGGCGCTGTATGAAACCCAGTAGCTTTAAAATGTGGCGCCAAAGGGTGCAGGGAAGGGCCACCAAGCACCGCGAAAAACGGGGAAAAGAAGTGAAGCGTTTTAAAAGCAGCCGGCAAAAGCGCGCTTAATTACGGTAGGTCTATCAAGCCCGCGCTCGCTTTTGGCAAAATGCCCCTTTTTCGCGCTGCGCAAGCCTCTGCTAAAAACGGGGAAAGGCCTTAGCGAGCGGGGAATAACCGGCCATGGCCTTTATGGGCATACAGGGATGCCACTATTGGAATAAGGTTTCGAGGGCTGAATTCTCGATTTCACCGATAGAGTCTATATAGTCGTGCATGGGAATGGGATAGATGCACTCGTCCAGCAGGGCCTGACTGGTGCGAGTTACGTGCCGCTTGCCGTTGCTCTGCTCGTATTCAAAATTCCAACCTAAGACCATAACGCGGGTGCCCAGGCCATTTATCTTACGGATAAGGGGAACGTAATCTGTATCGCCGGCCAGGAGCACCATTACATCGTACTGCTTGAGCACGGCCAGCTCATAAGCCTCTAGCGAAAGCCATACATCAATTCCTTTTTCTACGGTGCGGCCGGTGCGACCATCGTAGTGCACAGGGTATACGTGCTGGACGATGCCGTTGTACATGAAGAGGTCGTTTCGAAAACGCTCGTTGGTAAGCTGCTTGAGGCGCTTATCAGCATCGGGGTTCATCTGCTCGATTTGGGAAGTATTGTAGCGCCCGCGAAACCAGTGCGATTCTATAACCTGGCAATATCGGATGGGGACCTCCTCCTGGCGGGCTACCTCTTCCCGAATAAAATCCACTAAGCCTTTGAACTGAATATAACTCTGCTGAGGATGAATGAATTTGTAATAGTGGGAAACGTTCAGGAAAAAATTCCCATCAATAAAGACGGCAATTTTATTTAATCGATTGCTCATTTATAAAATTGTGTGGTGGATATAAAACAATAATAAAAGAACGGAATGGCAGGCCCACTGGGCTGCCATGTCCTCCCTTCCGAGGGCAAAAGTAATGATTGAATCTTGAGCTCAATAACTTTTGCCGGCGTCGTTTGGTATGGAAATTAACTCAGAGCCTACGTATGACCGGCTCTTTTAGGACCATCTACCGGCCAGTGGGGCCAAGCTTATACGATTGCCTACATTCGCCAGTCAATAATCCTATGCCTAATAAAAGCGCAGCATAAATGGCGGCTACCCGCGAGAAGCGCAGTTTTGTGCTTCCCACCTACATTACGCTTCCCATGTATGGGCTTAGCCGGTACTTACCGGGGCTGGCTACCCGCCTGGCCTTGTACCTCTTTTTTCGTCCGCTGCGTTTTCCTGTGCCCAAACGAGAAGAGCCCATCCGGGCACAAATGAAAAGACATGAGCTGCAAACGGCAAAAGGCGACCCCTTTACCGCGTGGCGCCTGGGCGAAACGGGGCCGCCCGTGGTATTGATGCACGGCTGGAGCGGCCGGGGATCCCAGTTTTTTGATCTGATAAAACGTTTAGCTCCCCACTTTCAAGTCTGCGCCCTAGATGCCCCGGGCCACGGCGCTCACCAAGGCAAGCCTACGCATATGCTGGCCTTTGTAGAAGCCCTGGAGGTAGCCAATGACCACTTTGGCCCTTTTCAGCATGGAATAGGACACTCGCTGGGAGGCATGGTACTTTTCAATGGATTCCTGTCTCAAATCAACTTTCAAACCCTTAGCGTGATCGGTACCCCAGCCAATGTGGACAATGTAGTGGGCGACTTCTGTGAAAAAATCAGGGCCCACCGCAAAGTATATCATCGCATCATTCAGTACATCGAAAAGCGCTATCAGTTAAAAACCTCGGAGGTAAGTACCGATACCCTGAGCCGGCAGTATCCCCGCCCCGGGATAATAGCTCATGATGAAGCGGATGTGGACGTGCCAGCGGCCAATGCGCAGGAATTGCATCAAGCCTGGCCCGCTGCCCAGCTATTTTTGAGTGAGGGTTACGGCCATCGGCGCATCCTTTCCCACCCGCTCTTACTGGAGGCCCTGGAGCGCCTCCTGAAACAAGAAGGGCCCGCATCTTGTATTAAAGACAAGAAAAACGAATCATGAAGTGGATATTGCCTTTGGCTCTTCTTAGCCTGTCACTGAGCAGCTCCTGCCAGGGACAATCCGATGAAAACAAAAAGAAAACGGTAATGAAACCAAAAGTACAGAAGTCTGACGCAGAATGGAAACAAGAGCTTAGCCAGGAGGAATATCACATTCTACGCCAGGCCGGCACCGAAAGACCCGGAACCGGTCAATATTATATGCATTTTGAAGACGGGGCCTATCGCTGTGCTGGCTGCCAGGCGGTACTTTTTACCAACGAACAAAAGTTTAAATCGCACTGTGGCTGGCCTAGTTTTGATAACGTGGCGGACAACGAAGCCATCATTCAGCGCGAAGACCGCAGCATGGGGATGGTCCGCACCGAGGTACTATGCGCCAATTGTGGAGGACACCTGGGCCACGTATTTGAAGATGGCCCCACAGAAACCGGCCTGCGCTACTGTATCAATAGCGCGGCCCTGGATTTTGAGCCCGGCAAATAGAAACTTTTTATAGGACGCTCTCCGATGGTGGGCTGGAATGGAAAATTTTTCTAATTTCCCTCGCTCAACATCAGTTATGCCTGCATCTTCCCCTCAATTTCTAGTAGAAGACTTCCCGGGCTTCCTTGATTTTCTATGGTATCACTGGGGCATAGACCTGAGCGCCTATAACCAAGCTTCGGTAGAACGCAGGTTGCGCCGCACCATGGTAGGCCTTCGTCAAGAAAGCCTGGCCCAACTGCAAGCGTACCTAAACCAGCGGGCCAATGGGCGGAGCCTCTTTATAGAGCGCTTCATGGTCCAAATCACCGAGCTTTTCCGGGAGCCCGAAGCAATGCGAAGCTTAGCACAGGTGGTATTCCCCGGCTGGCAAGATCGGGAAGAAATTCAAATCCTAATGATGGGCTGCAGCAGCGGCGAAGAGGTCCTAAGCCTGGCTATTATGCTTCGGGAGCAAGGTCTTTTAAACCGCTGCCAAATCACCGCTTGCGATATAGACGAAATGGCTCTGCGCCGGGCGCAAAAACCTTCCGTGAGCCGCAGTGACTTACCCCAGGCCCAGCGGGCCTATCGCCAGGCAGGCGGTCGTTTTTTT
>CAJXMS010000168.1 GCA_913056475.1 uncultured Bacteroidota bacterium | reverse complement strand
TCTTCGCCCAGCAAGGAGCCTTTCAGGAAAAAACCACCAATGCCGCCAACCTGCGCCTTAACGTGACCAACCACGGCACTTTTGGCAACGCCTTCCGCGGTTACCGGGACGGCAGTAACGACCCCAGTTGCGAATATCCCGCGGGCTCCGGTATCGAACACCTTTTTGAAGGAGGCATCTGGATAGGGGGCAAGGAAAACGGCGGGCAGGTAGTGGTATCCACTTCCGCCTACGATGCTCCCCAGGGGTACGCCCCCGGCCGCGCCGGATTTGAGTTTTACATCGACAGCACCATTACCGGTGCCAAAGCCACCCTCCAGGAGCGCAGCTCGCTGTTTGACAACCGCAACTACACCCCCGAAGCCGTTTCGCACCAGGACTACGTAGCCCATTTTTCCGATAAAAGCATCGTAGTGCCAGGCACCAACATTCCTATCGGTGAGCACAACCGCCCCATGAACGTAGCGGTGAAAATGGAAACCTACAATTGGAATTATACTTTCTCGGACTTCATGGTCATCGTAAACCTGACCATCACCAATGAAAGCAACAAGGCCTATTCCGGGGTGCACGTGGGGCTGTGGAACAATACCGTGGTGCGCAATGTGAACGTAACGCCGGCCGGCTCCGGGGGTTCCGCCTTCTATAACAAGGGAGGCAACGGCTTTATAGACAGCCTCAACCTGGCCTATTGTTTCGATGCGACGGGGGATGTGGGTTTTACCGACAGCTACATAGGCCAGAAGTTTCTCGGTGCCATCGAGGACGAAGGTTTCCGCCATCCCGACTTAGATAGCGTCTATAATCGAACTACCGGCCGTTGGGATACGGCCAACAATTTTCAGGTGAATTATAATGCCTGGGAATTCAACAATTTCAACGCCGACTTTGCCTTTCCCGTATCCGAAGCCGATCGCTACGATAAGATGAGCAATGGGCTCAACCAGGATCCCTGTTGGGATAATCCCAACGGGCCCAACTGTGGCGGCACCTCCTTTAAACAACAGCTGGAACAAAGCGGCAACCGGTCTGATCTGATATCTGTAGGGCCCTTTGATACCCTAAGCCCCGGAGAAACCATCCAAGTGAGCTTCGCCTACGTGGTGGCCAAAAAGAAAGAAGACGGCCAGCCCAACACCGCCAATACCCTTACCCAGAAGGAAAACCTCATCGCCAATGCCGGCTGGGCCCAAGAAGCCTTTAACGGCGAAGATCAAAACTTCAACGGCCAGCTAGATGCGGGCGAAGACCGCGACGGAGACGGCGCCATTACCCGCTTTATTTTGCCCGCACCCCCCGATATCCCGAAAACCACCCTGGTTCCCGGGGCGCAAAAGATCGACATCTATTGGAGTGATAACGCCGAACAGAGCGTAGATCCCATCAGCAATCGCCAGGATTTTGAAGGCTACCGGGTCTATCTTTCCAAGCTGGGCTTTGATGTGCAGGGTACCCAAAACCTGAGCGAGGACTTTAAACTCCTGGCCCAGTATGACAAACGCGGGAATGCCCTGTTTTTTGATTCCGGTTTTGAGGCCGTGCGCCTGGATACGCCGGTTTACTTTGAAAACGATACCACGGCTTATCACTACCGCTACACGGTGGAGGGTGTTCCCAATGGCTGGCAATACGCCGTTGCGGTAACCGCCTTTGACGAAGGGAGCCCGGAGAGCAATCTCGAATCCCTGGAGTCCAGCTTCCTTTCCAATAATTACCGCGTATTTCCCGGCACCCCCGCCAATGACAACATGGCCCAAAATGAGCCCTTTGCCTACCCCAACCCCTATTACTACGGCGCCGCCTGGGAAGGGCAAAGCAATTTTCAGGAAGAAAGCCGGAAAATCATCTTCGCGAACCTGCCCCAGCGCTGCGTGATCCGCATTTACACCGCCGCGGGCGACTTTATTGACGAGATCCGTCACGACGAAAGTTACAACGGCAGCGACATTCGCTGGTACGAAACCTTTGGCGCCGAAGACCCCCGTAAGAATCGCTTCTCCGGCGGTGCCCATGCCTGGGACCTCCTCTCCATCAACAGCCAAATTATAAGCCGCGGCCTCTATCTTTTTTCCGTAAACGACCTGGATAGCGGCGAACGCTACACCGGAAAATTCATAATTATCAAGTAAACCCCCAAAACCCCCTCTCCATGAGAAGACTATTTACCCTCTTAACGCTAGTGGCCCTCAGCAGCCTGGCCTGGGGCCAAAACTACCCGCTGGTAAGCGTTTCCCAAATTAACAACCCCATTGACCTGAGTGCCTGCAACGACACCAGCTCCATCCTGGGAGACACCGTGCGCATCCGCGTGCACGTAGTGACCGATGGCGGCCTCTCCGAAGTGCCTTCCGGCTCGGTGCAGGGAGGCAACCGGCCCTTCATTTACACCATTGATACGGCCGCCAACGGCAACGCCACAGCCGACCAAGGTATCGAGATCATGGGCGTGTATTCGGACGCTTCCAACAACCTTCAGCCCGTGCCTGGTTTTACCGCCCTTTTTCAAGGCGATAAAATTGAAGCCACGGGGGTTGTCGAGCAATTTGACGGCAACAACCAGTTTACTACCCTGGATGCCAATTCCATTACCCTCTTGCAAAGTGGAGATTTGCCCGATTCCGCTTTTGTGCCCGCTTCCGTTCCCCTGGGCGACCTGAACGACAATAACCGGGTAAATCAGGTAAGTACGGGCGAGCAGTGGCAAAACAGTTTCGTAGAACTGAATAATGTAACTGTGGTGCAAGTAACCCCCTTTAGTGGCGGCAGCCGGGTAAGTTTTGACGTTCAGGACTCCGCCGGTAACCTGATTAACGTCAGTGACCGCTTCCTGGCCCAAAAATTACCCAGCCACAGCGTAGTAAACCCCAATTCTCCCTCCGCTTCTGGCACCGGTAGCTTTGTAGCGCCCACCGTAGGGACTTTCTATGCTTCCCTTAAAGGAATTGTGCGTCACAGTGCCAACGGTTGTACCGGCGGCACGGGCCGGGGCTACGAGATCAACCCCTTCGACAGTACCCATTACGAAGTAGGAGCCACCGCTCCCCGCATCAGCAATGTGGTAAGCCTCCCCGTGGTGCCTACCAGCAGCGATAGCGTAACCATCAATGCCAGTATCACGGATGCCGACGGCACCGTAGATACCGCCGAGCTTTATTACTCCGTAGGCTTGAACGGAACCTACACCAGGGTAAACCTCTCTTCTACCGGCAATAATAACTTCAGTGTTACCCTGGCGCCCCAGGCGGACGGTACCACGGTGCGTTATTATCTGCGCGCCGTAGATAACGACGGAAACGCGGTACTGGAACCCGTAGGCGGATCGCCCAGCAGCCAACCTTTTAACCACTACACTGTGCGCGATAACGGCCTGCGCATCTTTGATCTGCAGTTTAGCGGCACCGGAAACGGCGAATCCCGTTTTGCCGGTCAAACCGTAACCGTGGAAGGGGTAGTAACCGCCGCCCGCAGAGGCTGCGACCTGGAGTATGTTTACCTTCAAGATCCCGCCGATAGCATTTATTCCGGCATTGCTTTAATTCCCAACCAAGACCTTAACGATGTGTACCGGGATCAGCACCTCCGGGTAACGGGTACGGTACAAGAGACTTTTGGCGTAACTTACCTGAATGTAAGTTCAGTAGCCGGCCTGCCCGCCAGCTCCACCGTTCAGCCGGTGAGCGTAAACCCAAGCGACCCCAATCTGGACATGGAAGCTTACGAAGGCATGCTGATCCGTTATGAAGACCCCGCGGCAGGTCAACTGGAGATAAGCAATCCGGACCTGGGCTTTGGGGAATACAGCGTAGCGGTAGCCGGTAGTAGCACCGATAAGCGCGTATTGGCCGGGCGCCAGGATGGCACCAGCGCTACCTCCAGCCTCTACGTATCCCTGGTATCAGATACTGCCTATGCAAGCAATAACGGAACCATGCAAGTAAGCCCTGTGGCCGCTTCCAACGGTATGACCATGGACGGCATCCAGGGGGTATTGTGGTATAGCTTTGGCAACTACAAGCTGCTGCCCCGCAATAATTTTGACATCCTGAACCTCAGCACCGCACTGGATACAACCGGGTGCAATGTGCCCACCAACGTAAGCCTGGCCGAAACGGCTGGTCTGGAGCTCAGGATGTACCCCAACCCCGCCCATGAAGAAGTGCAGCTGGTAAGCCCCCAAGTCCTTAAGGAAGTTAACCTCTACAATGCCAATGGCCAGCGCCTCCGCCAGGAACTCCGTGTTCAGAAGCAAGTGCGTCTTAACACCCAGGCTCTACCCAATGGCATTTACCTAATCCGTGCTACCGCTAAGGATGGCCAGGTGGCTACCCTGCGGCTCATGGTACAACACTAACCGTAACGCTAAGGGGGAGTCTCCTTGACTGGGGACTCCTCTTTTTTAAACCTTTCCGCCTGCTTAGGCCCCCAGACCCGGATAAACATGAAATGTAACGCTGCTCTTCTTTCTGGACGGAAGTACTTTTGGCCAAGGGCCTTAATACTCCTCGCCCTGCTCCCGGGCTGCCGCGAGGGAGATATCCGGCCCGGACGTGCCCCCGAAACCCGGATGAGCTATGACACCATCAACCTGACCGGCAATAACCGCCTCAATACAACGGTACGGCTGAGCTGGTACGGGACCGATGAAGATGGCTATGTGAAGGGATTTGACGTATCGCAAGACGGAGAAAGCTGGGACTTTACCACCCGGCAAGATTCCACTTTTAGCTTCGACATTCCGGCCGGAAATGACCGTGTGGACATCGATTTTTACGTACGCGCTGTGGACAATTCCGGGCAAAAGGATCCCAGCCCGGCTTACCTTCAGGTGCCGCTCCGCAATTCGCCCCCGGAAGCTTTCTTTATAGATGAAAGAGGGCCGCAAGACACGGCTTTTGTAGCCGCTACCTTTTTCTGGAGAGCCCAGGATCCGGATGGCGATAACAGCCTGGCCGAGGTACAGCTACGGGCCAATGAGGGCCCCTGGACTACGGTAAACCTGGGAGAGCCCCTCCTAAGCCTGGTGCCGGTAAGGGAAAGCAGCAGTGGCCCCATCGATGCCCAAGTTTTTTACGGAACCAATACCTCCCCCAGCAGCACCATCCTGAAAGGCTTGCGGATCAATGATACCAACCGGCTCCAGCTGCGCGCCATTGACATAGCCGGTAAAGTGAGCCCCGTGGACACCAGCCCTGCTTTTTATTTCCGGGGAAAAACCCCGGGCGTAGACATGCTGTGGATCAATGGCCACAACGGCGGCATTCGCAGCGAATACCAAACCTACCTGGAGGCAGCGGGCCTCCATTACGACCTGTA
>CAJXMS010000167.1 GCA_913056475.1 uncultured Bacteroidota bacterium | reverse complement strand
CAGCTCTTCCAGCCATTTCCAGGCCTCGTCCACATCGCCGGAGGTGTGCAGCAGCAATTCCTTAAAAATTTCGAGCAGCCGCTCAAAGAGGGTCTGCGGGGGACCAGTGTATTCGGTAAATTTTAGTCCAATCATAGCACGGTACGAACAGCGGAGCGGGGCCGAAGGTTTTGATTTTTTGCGGTTCTGAGGACACTTTTTGGTGGCTGGGCCGGCCTTCGCTGTGCGTACGCGGGGCAGCGGCCTGGCGGCCAAATGTAAAACCGCCCGCCGGCCGGTATTTTCCTTTTTCCAAAAATAGCGGGGCGGGCCGTATATTCAGTACGGCGCGAGCCCCTACCTTTGCCCATAAACCAAAAAATCCCCTTTCTATGCCCCTGGAACCACAGGCCGAGGCCCAATTATTGGAGCGCTTCAATGCCTTACTGCCCGGTACCCTCATGGAAACGCTCCAGATGCGCTTTGTGGCGGTAGACCCCGAGGCGCCCCTGCTCCAAATGGCGATGCCCGTGGGGCCGGCCGTCCATCAGCCGGCCGGTTTACTGCACGGCGGGGTTTCCGCCGCCCTGGCGGAGAGCGTGGGCAGCGCGGCCAGCGCCCTGCTGCTGCCCGATCCGGAACAATACCATATCCTGGGCACCCACCTCCAGTGCCACCATCTCCGCAGCGCACGGGAAGGAACCATTACCGCTACCGCCCGTTGTGTACACGGGGGGCGCACCAGCCATCTATGGGAAATTAAAGTAGGCGATGAACAAGATAAGCTGCTTTCGCATTGCCACCTGACCAATCGCATTATCCCCAAGTAACGCCGCCTGCCATGGCCCATTCCGATCCTCTTTGCCTTGCCTTGCGCGAAGCCGGCCAGGCATCGCCCCGCTACTTTACTGCCGCCGAAAAAGGCCTGCTAACCTTCTCTTTCGTGGATTTTAAGCGGGAAAAGCCTTTCCAGGTACCCCTTTGTGAAGTGGAAAATTGCCCTCCGGCGCCCCATTCTTACCCACGCAGCGATTACCAGCCTCCGGCTTATTCTGCGGCGCAGTACCAATCCCTGGTGCGGGAGGCCCTGGAGCAGATCCACCAAAAGCAGCTGGACAAAATAGTACTCTCGCGTCCGCACCGGGTGGCCACCGAAGCAGATCCCCTGCTGCTTTTTCACCGCTTGCGGGCCGCTTATCCCCAGGCTACCGTGTACCTTTTTACCCACCCGGAAATAGGTACCTGGCTGGGGGCTACGCCGGAAACCTTACTCCAGTACCGCCGGCCGCAGGTTCAAACGGTCAGCCTGGCCGGTACGCGTAGGGCCGATAGTGAAAAGCCCTTTACGGCCAAAGAAGAGGCCGAACAACAGTGGGTTACCGATTTTATCTACGAGGAGCTGGACGCGCACCAGGGGGTGAGCGACATCCGGATCGGCAACCGGCAAATATGGCCGGCCGGGCCCCTCGAACATTTGCGGACGGAGATCAGCGCCGTACTGGCGGCCGATAAGCCCCTGGACCAATTAGTGGCCCGCCTGCATCCCACCCCCGCCGTGGCGGGCGCCCCCCGGGAGGCGGCCCTGGCCCTCATCGCCGCCCTGGAAAAGCATCCGCGCCGTTACTACAGCGGCTACCTGGGCCTGCAAAAAAAGGGCGCCGCCCACTATTACGTGAACCTGCGCTGTGGAGAGTTTGTCAAAGGAGGCTTTGTGGCCTACGCTGGCGGCGGCATTACCGCCCAGAGCGATCCCGCCGCTGAATGGGAAGAAACCGAAAATAAATTGCAAACCATCTTAAGCCATCTCCCGGCGTGACGTCTTACGATACCTCCGACAAATGGAATGCCCGCTTACTGGCCTTCCTGCTCAAAGCCCACGGCTGCCAGCACATCGTGGTGGCCCCCGGCAGCCGCAACGCGGCCCTTATCGAGGCCGTGGTCAATGATCCCGACTACCAGCTCTATTCCGTGCCCGATGAGCGAGCGGCCGCCTTTACCGCCCTGGGCCTCACCCTCGAACACCGCCGGCCCGCTGCGGTGGTTTGTACCTCCGGGTCGGCCGCGGCCAATTTCTTGCCTGCCGCTACCGAGGCTTACTATCAGCAGCTGCCCCTGGTGCTGCTCACTGCCGACCGGCCGCTGGAGTGGCTCGACCAGGGCATCGGGCAAACCATAGACCAACATCAGCTCTACGGCCGCCACGTACGAGCTTACACCGCCTTGCTCCGGGATACCGATGATGCCTTGAGCCGCAGCTATAACGAGCGCAAAGCCAACGAGGTACTGCTGGCCAGCTCCCAGGGGCCCGTCCATATCAATGTCCCCTTTGCGGAACCGCTCTACGAACACCGGGCCCATGATCCGGCCGAGGTGTTCCGGGTGATCCGCCGCGCTTCCGTAGAAGCCACGCTTAGCGCGGAAGCCCTCCGGGAATTGGTCGCTACCTGGGCCGCCAAAAAACGTGTATGGGTGCTGGCCGGCCAAATGCCGCCTCAGCCCGCGCTCGCCGAGGCGCTGGAAACCCTCCAGGCCCGAAGCCCTTTTCTGCTGCTTACCGAGTCGCTAAGTAACCTGGAAACCCCGCGCCACATCGGCAGCATAGACCGCCTTATCAATACCCTCAGCGAGGAGCAAAAGGAAAAACTGCAACCGGACCTGGTCATCACCCTGGGGGGGGAAGTGGTGAGTAAAATGGTCAAAAATTTCCTCCACCAGCACCAGGCTTTTGAGCACTGGCACCTGGGCCCCACCACCGCCCTGAAAGATACTTTCTGGCGCCTTACCCGGCAGATAGACCTGGCGCCCGACGTCTTTTTTCGATGCCTCGCGGCAGCGGTGGCCCCTAGCAGCGATACCGCCTGGCGGGATTACTGGCTGGCCCAGGATCAGCAACGCGGCGCCTGGACCCGCGCCTACACCGAGCAAGCGCCCCATTCGGACTTTAAGGTTACCGCCCAGCTATTGCGCCACCTGCCCCGCGGGAGCCGGGTACATTGGGCCAACAGCGCTTCCGTGCGCTATGCCCAGCTCTTTGACCGGCCCGCCGGCATAGCCCATTACGCCAACCGCGGCACCAGTGGCATAGATGGCTGTACCAGCACGGCGCTGGGCCATGCCCTGGTAGCCGGGGCCCCGGTGACGCTGGTGACGGGTGATGTGGCTTTTCTCTACGATGCCGCCGCCTTCTGGAACGATGCCCTGCCCGATCAGTTGCGGGTGGTGGTGCTCAATAATCAGGGCGGTAATATATTTCGCATTATCAATGGTCCGCGCAGCTGGGACCACTTTGAACGCCTGCAGGAGACCCACCACGCGCACGATCTTTCGGCCGTAGGCCAAACCTATGGCGTGGCCTATCAAAAGCTGGCCCCCTCTGAAGCGCTCTCCGGCGGCTTTGAATGGCTGTATGCCCAGCCGCGGGCCGCTATTTTAGAAATACCCACGCCCCGTGCGGAAAATCCTGGCACGCTGGGCCGATTCTTTAAGTACCTTGCCGAAAACAACGATAAGTAGGAAAATGGCTGAGGCCGGAAGAAATACCTTTGGCCGCCAGGCCGCTTAAAAAAAGCGTAAGCTATATGGACGCAACGGTGAACCAGGAAGACCCTAAAGAAGGCCTCTTTAGCAATACCCGGCTGGATCCCGCCCAGCTGCCCCGGGTGGAGGCGGCGGAAATGTACCGGCCGGAACCCGATTATTTGTACATGCGCCTGACCAGCCTGGGGCTGGTGGCGCTGCTGATTATCGGGGGCTTACTGCCGCTGGCGCTGAGCCAGAACTGGGCCTGGTATTACTGGCTCTTGCCCTACCTGGTGGTAGGGGGCGCGGCTTTTTTCCTGGAGTGGCGCAGCTTTAAGGAGCGGGGCTATATGCTCCGGGAACAGGACATTACCTACCGAAAAGGCTGGCTCTTTCAGTCCGTGACCAGCGTGCCCTTTAACCGGCTGCAGCACTGCGAGTACAGTCAGGGGCCGCTGGGTAAGCTCTTTGACCTGGCGGCGGTGAAAGTCTTTACCGCCGGGGGGGCTTCCAGCGATGTGACGGTGCAGGGGCTAAGTACGGAACGCGCCCAGGAGCTGCGCAACTACCTCACGCAAATAAGCAGCCGCCATGCTTGAGGAGGGCTGGATGTATAAGCCCCAACGGCAGTACATAGCCGGCGTGGCGGTGATGTACGTCAAGAATTTACGGCAGGCGCTCAATGCTTTTCTGGCGGTGATCTTTGCTTCCCTGGGAGGCGAGCGCTTTGCGATGTGGGGCCTGGGGCTGCAGGGCTGGGCGGTGGTATTGGGCGTGGTATTTCTGGTGTGGACGGTGCTGCAGTACTGGCGTTTTCGCTATTACGTAGAAGAAGGCCACTTTATCATCCAGCGAGGGGTCTTTCAGTACAAGCGGGTGTCGGTGCCCTTTGCGCGGATCCAAAACGTGAATACCACCCAAAACGTGGTGCAGCGCTT
Source organism: uncultured Bacteroidota bacterium (assembly GCA_913056475.1). Lineage (GTDB taxonomy): Bacteria > Bacteroidota > Bacteroidia > Flavobacteriales > Schleiferiaceae > CAJXMS01. The sequence goes on along the minus strand of CAJXMS010000167.1, from coordinate 884 downwards.
GCTCCGGACGGTGGGGCTTAAAATTGATACCGCCGGGAGTGCCCTGAAAGAGGTCGAAATCCCTTCCCTGAGCCGGGAGCGGGCGGATGCCTTGCAGCAGTTTCTCCTCGAGCAGCGGGCGCTGGAAGATAGCCCGGAGGAGCAAGCGGATGCCGAGGCCCCGGCGGCTCCCGGGGAAAGCACCGGCGCGGAAAGCCAAACCCCCGTATTTTCCCTCCGCCTGGTAGATGTGCTGCGGATAAGCCTTACGGCCAATCACCTGCGCAATGGCTTCGTGCTGATCGCCATTGTGTATGGCTATTTGAACCAGTATCAGGACTTGCTCCTGGAACCGATCGAGCCCTGGCTGGAGCGCATTAACGGGAGCGTGCCCCATACAGCGGTAGTGCTGGTGCCCCTGGGTGTGCTGCTGTTCTCGGTACTGGCGCTGCTTACTTCCGTGGTAAGTTATCTGCTCCGTTTTTACGGGCTGCGGCTGTACCTGGATCAGCGCGGGCTGCGCCTCATCAGTGGATTGCTGCGGCGCAACGAGTACCGCCTGCCCCGGCCTAAGATCCAGTACTTTCGCTGGAGTAGCAATCCGCTGCGGGCTTTGATCGGCTACCGGAGTTTGCACATTCGCCAGGCTTCGAGCGTGCAGGGGCAGGGCCAGCGCAGCGTGGAAATTCCCGGCCTGCTGCCCCCCCAGCTACTGGCCTTGCTTAACCGTTTTTACCCCCACCGCCACGCGGGGCGCTACTACCACTACCGGGCGCATAGCTTGCTTTTTCGGCAGCTTTTTACCTGGGTGGGCCTTTTCCCGGTGTTGGGGGTAAGCATACTGCATCGGTTTGTGGCGCCCGTTCCTTATTGGGGCCTGCTCATCTTGCTGGGTCACCTGTGCT
>CAJXMS010000166.1 GCA_913056475.1 uncultured Bacteroidota bacterium | reverse complement strand
CAGAAGGATATTTAAGTTAAAAGAGATTGGTTCATAATGATATATACGATTCCTGAACTTACGAAATTTATTCAGAGAAGCAGCGACCGTTTTCCGCTTACGTTGATATTTTGGAATATGACGAAAGATCAATCGCAGTTGTTTCCAATGCATTTGCTCAAATTCAGTATTGAACATGGAAACCCAAAATCCCAGCGTTAGCTCCGCGATAACCTTATCAGGATTTACCGGCTCCTTTCTTCTGTCGATGGCCCTGACTGCTGAACGTATTTTTTTATGGAGGGAATGATATTTTTTCTCGGTTAACCAATCGTCGTACCAATTTGGCTTATCATGGAGGTGGGTCAAATGGGCATGAATTTGGTTACGGAGCAATATTTCTCCGGCTTCTAATACTACATAAGAAGTCTGAGCTGCCCGCACGTTGAAGGCGTAATACGCCAGTGCGGCCTCATGATTTCCGTCGCACCTTTTTAAATACCGCCTGTAGCGGCTTTCAGAGAGCAGGTTAAGTGTTTTATGCTTATCCATATTTGGTGAGGTAAGGTTTTTGTCGTAATTTTGTCAAGCAGTCCCGGTAATTGCTCTCCTGGCCCTCCTTACCAGTGATCAATCCGGGTTTTTTTTTCATGGGGCGTCCTCTTTAATTCAAGCCCAACTCTTTAAGGTAGCCCTCCATTTCTTTCTTCGTTTCCGCCAGCTCCCGCTCCAGGTCTTGGATCTCTTGCTGCACGGCCGCTATATCCACCGGCTCTTCTTCTTCAAAGGTATCTACATAGCGGGGAATGTTGAGGTTGTAATCGTTTTCGGCTATTTCTTCCGGCGTAGCTACATAGCTGTACTTTTCGATGGCCTTCCTTTCCAGGCAGGTCTCCGTTATCTTTTCAATATCCGCCGGGCGCAATTTATTCTGCCGCTTGCCTTCCTGGTATTCCCGGCTGGCGTCGATGAAGAGCACCTGATCGTCTTGTTTTGCTTTGTTAAACAAGAGGATGGCCGCCGGGATGCCCGTGCCGTAAAAGAGGTTGGAGGGCAAACCCACCACCGTTTCCAGCAGGTTTTCTTCGATGAGCTGCTTGCGGATGCGCCCTTCCGCGCTGCCGCGGAAGAGCACCCCGTGGGGCACGATCACGCCCATGCGTCCGTCGGGCAGCAGGCTTTCGATCATGTGCAGGATAAAGGCAAAGTCACCTTTGCTTTTGGGCGGCACCCCGCGCGAAAAGCGGCCAAAGGGATCGCCCTCGGCGCTTTCGTGTCCCCATTTATCCAGGCTAAAGGGCGGATTGGCGATCACGATATTGAACTTCATCAGCCCCTCGCCTTCCAGTAGTTTGGGATTGCCGATGGTATCGCCCCATTCTACTTGGGCGGAGTCCATGTGGTGCAGGAAGCAATTCATTTTGCCCAGGGCCCAGGTATCGCCGTTGCTTTCCTGGCCGTACACGGCAAAGTCGCGCGAAGGATGCCCCGCTTCGTCTTTCACCTCTTCGGCCACCTTGATGAGCAGGGAGGCCGAACCGCAGGTGGGATCGTAAATGCGGTGGCCCGGCTGGGGCTGCACCATTTTGGCCAGGAGGGAAGTTACCCCGTCGGGCGTAAAAAACTCGCCGCCTTTTTTGCCCGCTCCCGAGGCAAACTTTTCCAGCAAATACATATAAGCCTCGCCCAGCACGTCGGTCACGTTCTCGTAGCGAGAGGGGCGGAAGTCCAGCACTTCTTTGCCAAAATCGTCCAGCAAGTTTTTGAGCCGGCGGTTGCGGTCCTTGGTTTGCCCCAGCTTTTCGGAGTTGAAGCTGATATTGCGAAACACGCCGTCCAGTTTCTCCTGGTTCTGTCCTTCTATTTGGGCCAGCGCTTTGTCGATGCGTTCGCCTATATCGGGCTTATTGCGGTGCTTGTAGAGCTCGTCAAAGGTGCATTCCCGGGGCAGGTAAAAGCGCTCGCGTTCCATTTTGCGCTGGATCAGCGCTTCGTTGTCGCCCAGGCGTTCGCGGTACTGCTGGTAATGGTCTTTCCACACGTCGCTCAGATATTTGAGAAACATCATCACCAGGATGTAATTCTTGTACTCGGAGGAATCAAAAGCGCCGCGGAAAGTATCGCAAGCGGCCCAGAGGGTGGTGTTGATCTCGTTTTGGTCTACCTGGATTTTATTCATGGATGTATTGATTTAGGCGATTATAAAGGAGGGACGAACGGCGGCTTTGGATGGCCTCTTCCAGGCTCCGTTGTTTGTGCCAGAGTTCGTCGATGCGCAGCACTTGCGCTTGCTTATGCTTCGAAGGTAACGGAATATCGAGGGCCGCTACCGCTTTTTTGCTCAGGTTTTGGGTATTGGTGCCGGCGCGGTGGTTTTCAAAATAGCGCTGGGCCGCAGCCTGGTTAAGGCTCCAGCTCAGAAAGCCGGGTAGGATGAGCTCACCCCGCGGCCGCAGCACGTAAAAAGCGGAAGAAGCCAGGGCCGCGAAGGGCAGCTGCGGCTGGAAGGCGAAGTTGCGCCGCCCTTTTGCCGTCAGTAGCACGTCGCCCGGCCGGAGAAGCTGTTTCTCCATGGGGGCCTTGCGCGCCATGAAGGCCAGCCGTCTGTGCTCAATTTGCCCGCCCCGCTCGTCCAGGTCGCGCAGTTGGATCACCGCCAGGGCATCCCCGGCTGCGCCCGTCACCGGCTGGCGCAAGGTATAGCCGGAGCGGAGCTCTGCGAGCAGGGTTTGCAAGATCATCGGCCTTCGTTTTCGTCAAATCTACTAAAAAAACAACAGTAATCCGGTTCTGCACTTTTACCCCTACCAAAAGTCTGGCACCAGCTTTGCTTAATCATTCCAGAACCCCTTCAACAAAAAATGCCATGTATAAGATTTATGCCGGCTTGGTTTTCTGGCTTTTGGCGCAGCTCCCGGCGGCGGGTCAGGCCGTTTTTACGACGGCCTACGCCCATCAGGCCGAGGTGAAGGTCTGGGTGGCCGCGTACGAAAATCAGGCCCATCTGAACGTTTGGAAGGCCGCTTATCAGCACCAGGCAGAAGGCAATGAGGGGCATTGGTTTTTCACCGACTATGCCCACCAGGCCCAGAAAAAGATTTTCTTTGTGGACCACGCCCATCAGGCCCACCTCAAAGTATTCTTCGTGGACCAGGCCTACCAGGCCGGCTGGCGCCGGCCGGAACGCAAGCACCTGCTCTACTGAGCGGTGTTTCCCGCGGGGCAGCCCGCTTGCCCGGGGCGCTTAGCTGCCGTAGGCCGCCAGCAGTTGGTGCAAGTCTTCCAGGGTATTGGCTTCCGCCGCCGGCTTGTCCTGGCGCCACCTTTTCATGCGCGGGAAGCGCAGCGCCACGCCGCTCTTGTGGCGGGAGGAGCGTTGGATCCCCTCAAAGGCCAGTTCAAAGACCAGCTCCGGCTTCACACTCCGCACCGGGCCAAAGCGCTCCCGGGTATGCTTTTTCACAAAGGCATCCACCCGACGAAACTCCGCGTCCGTAAGGCCGGAGTAAGCCTTGGTAAAAGGCACCAGCTCCTCTCCCTTCCACACCGCAAAGGTGTAATCCGTGTACAGGTTGGCCCGCCGGCCGTGGCCCCGCATGGCGTAGATCAGCACCGCGTCTACGGTCAGCGGCGCCACCTTCCACTTCCACCAGTCGCCCTTTTTGCGGCCTACCCGGTAGATGCCCTCCTGGTGCTTAAGCATTACCCCTTCGCTGCGCGCCGCCCGGGAGTGGGCCCGGATCTCGGCCAGCTCCGCCCAGGACTGGAAGGGCAGGCGGGGGCTTAGTTGGAGCAGTTGCTGCCCGGCGGGCAGCTGGGCCGCCAGCGCCTCCAGTTTTTCCCGGCGCTCGCGCTGCGGGCGCCCCCGCAGGTCTTCTCCATCGGCTTCCAGCAAGTCGTAGGCCCGCAGCACCACCGGCGCCCGTTCCATGATTTTCTTGCTCACCTTTTTGCGGCCTATCCGGGTTTGCAATTCCTGAAAAGGCAGGATCTCGCCCTCCTTAAAGGGCAGGATCTCCCCGTCCAGCACCGTGCCCGAAGGAAGCAGCTCCGGCGCCTGATCAAATTCGGGAAACTTATCGGTGATCAGCTCTTCGCCCCGGCTCCAGAGGTAATGCGTCCCCTGGCGGACGATCAATTGGCCCCGGATACCGTCCCATTTGCGTTCCGCCAGCCACTCCGCCGGATCGCCCAGCCCCTCCGGCCCCTCGTCCAGTTGGTAGGCCAGGTAAAAGGGGTACGGCCGGCTCAGGTTGTCTTCCGCGCTGCTTTCCAGCACCAGCTTCTCAAAGTTGGTATCCTGCGGACGCCAGTCGCCCATCAGGCGATGGGCCAGTTCCGTTTCTGGTTTTCCGGTGTGCTGGGCCAGCGCGCGCACCATCAGTTTTTGCGATACCCCCATGCGGTAGCCGCCCATCATCATCTTATTGAACACGAAGCGCTCCCACTCCGGCAGTTGGGCCCAGGCCTTTTGCACCCATTCCCGGCGTTCCGGCAGGGGCTTATCCGCCAGAGCGGTGATGCCTTCCATCCAGTACTGCAGCGACGCCTCGCTTTGTTCTTCGGCCGGCGGCAGTACTTTGGCCACGGTTTCCGCCAGGTCGCCCACGATGTGGTAGGTTTCCTCAAAAAGCCACAGCGGCAATCCGCTCCGCTCCGCCGTCCAGGCGCGAATATCGCTGCTGCGCACCGCCTTTTTGGGGCGTTTGCCCGCCAGTAGGGCAATGGTCCAGAGCTTATCGCCCGGCGGGGCCGCCTCGAAGTAGCGGAGCAAAGCGGCCACCTTGGCCTTGGTTTTATTGGTCTGGTCCAGCTCCAGAAAAAGTTGGGTAAAACGCCGCATATCCTTTCAAGCCGCTGGAGGGCCAAAAGGTTTTTAAGGGTTCAGCACCATTTCCTGGAAGCCCGGCGTTTGATGCACCTGAAAGCTGCTATCCGGCCCGGCCGAGATGAGATAAGCCTCCAGCGGCAAGGCGGTCGTATCCAGAAAGCGCTGCGCCCCCTCGGTCCCCATCACCATCAGCGCCGTAGCGTAGGCATCGGCAGTCGCAGCCCTGGGGGCCACCACCGAGGCACTCAGCAGGCGGCTCATGGCGGGGCGGCCCGTGCGGGGATCAATGGTATGGGCGTAGCGCAGGCCGGTGGTGCTGTCCACCCAAAACTTCCGGTAATTGCCCGATGTCGCCAGACTGGCACTGTCCAGCTTGATGATCACCTGGAAGCGGTCCTGCTGGTCTATTTTTTCGGTGGGCTTATCGATGCCCAGGCGCCAGGGCTTCCCGTCGGGGTTATGGCCCCGGGTACGGGCTTCGCCGCCCACTTCTACCAGGTAGTGGCGGAGGCCCCGGGGGGTAAAATACCGCGCCAGC
>CAJXMS010000165.1 GCA_913056475.1 uncultured Bacteroidota bacterium | reverse complement strand
CGAGCGCGAATAATGCGAGGCCCAGCGCGGAGCCGGCGGCACCACCAATGAACAGCGTCGGTCCAATGACGCCCCCCGGCACCCGCAGGCCGACCGCGCAGCCGGAGGCGACGAGCTTGGTTGCGATCAGGGCCAGCACAAGCAGGAGGTCGCCCTGGCTCTGCAGCAGGCGATCCAGGGTGTCGTAGCTGGTGCCCATGATCTGTGGCGTCCATAGCGCGAGCACGCCGGTGATGAGTCCCGCGAGTGCAAAGCTCAGGCTGGCTCGCCAGCGCAGCGTCGCCTTCGCGACCACCTCGACCAGCCCGATCAGCACCACCGCGAGCAGGCCGGTGCCGATGCCATCACGGTCCACCTGCGCGAAGACCGGCGGCATATCAATGACCGTGATGTTGAGCGACTTGCGCAGGCCCTGCAGACGCGCATGAATCTGGAGATGGCGATTACCGAAGAAATGCTCGCCATTGCCGGGCGCATCCAGCCCACCGACTGCTGTCTGGTCCCGGAGCGGCGTGAGGAGCTCACGACCGAGGGTGGCCTGGACGTGGCCGGTGATCGCGGCCCTGTCGCCGAGACCGTGGAGGCGCTGGCCGGGGCCGGCATCCGCGTCTCCCTGTTCATCGAGCCGGACCCCCTGGGCCGCTACCTCTACACCGAAGCTTCGGGCGGTTGTGATAGCAGCACGGCCATGCTGTACACCCCCTGTCTGGATCTGAGCGGGAGCTACCGGCCTTCCGCCTCTATCTGGTACCACATGCGGAGCAGTCAGAACGTCATCGGCAAGCTCATGGTAGATATCTACGACGGCGAGCGCTGGCATCTCAACGTAAATGGCAGCATAGCCGGCGCTCAAGGCAGCTATTGGCAAGAACTGGTAACGCCGCTGGACTCTTTTGCCACAGACACCATCGTAATTCGCTACCGAGGCAAAACAGGAAGTGATTATCAATCCGATATTGCCCTGGACGATTGGTCCCTCAACGAAACCAGTCAAACCAGCCTGGCGGAAGCGGCCCGCAAAGCCCTGCGAATTTATCCCAATCCCAGTAAGGGCCTCTTCTACCTACAGCGGGGGGCCCTCCTTGAGGGTCCCACCCAGCTGGTGGTGCGCAGTGCAAGTGGCCAGCGTATACAGGCGAAGCAATGGAGCGGCGAGGAAAAACGCCACGAGCTTGATCTTAGCCACCTTCCAGCGGGTGTTTATATGCTGGAAATCCGCGCACCCGAGCAGCAGCACACCTACCGCCTGGTGCTTCAATAAAAACAAGCATACCACAAGCCCCGGTGCATCACCGGGGCTTTTTTCATGCTGCCCTACCGGGCAAAGGAGTAACTCCCGGCAGAAGCATGCCACCCCTAAGATACCTTCTGGGCAGGATATTATTCTTTGCGGGCCGGGCATCTGTTGAAAAGCCGGTCTTAATCGGACCACCGGGAGCAAGGAAGCATCAGCAGAAACAGCTAAAGAGGGATGCCCCCCCCAATTTGAAGCCTTAAGTGGATTAAGAGAGCCCCAGTAGCTCCGCCGCCCTCTGCCAAATAGCGCCTTAGGCGGGTCGCGCTTTCCGTTTGCAGTCTTATTTTAGGGGCCACCTTTTGTGAAACCGCCTAAACGCCTCTAAGCCCATGCATACGCCCCTATTTCAGGACATTCTCATTTTGCTGGGTTTTTCGGTGCTGATCGTTTTTTTGCTACAGCGCTTACGCCTGCCTTCCATTATTGGCTTTCTGTTTACCGGATTGCTCATTGGGCCCCATGGTTTGAGTTTGATCCAGGCGGTGGAAGAGGTAGAGATATTATCGGAGATTGGGGTTATCCTGCTGCTTTTCGTCATCGGCATGGAAATGTCTATCAAGCAACTGGCTTCCATTAAGAAGACGGTTTTCATAGGCGGCGCCCTTCAGGTGGGGCTTATGGTGGGGGTGGCGGCCGTCGTTTATTACCTCTTGGGCTATCCCTGGGGAGAGGCCGTGTTTGTCGGTTTTTTGTTTTCCCTTTCTAGTACGGCCATTGTGCTTAAGACGCTTCAGGACCGGCAAGAGATGACCACGCCCCACGGCCGGAATGCGCTGGGTATCCTTATTTTTCAAGATATCATCGTGGTACCCATGATGCTGGTCACCCCGCTTATGGCCGGGGAGGCTACCAATCTTGGCCTGAGCATTCTCTCCCTGCTGGGAAAGTCCCTGGTAGTGGTGGCCATCACCTTTGTAAGTGCCCGCTACGTGGTGCCCCGGCTGCTTCATCAGGTAGCCCGTACCCAGAGCAAGGAGCTATTCTTATTGGTCACCATCGCCCTTTGTTTTGCCGTAGCCTACTTAACTTCCGCCATAGGTTTATCCCTGGCCCTGGGGGCTTTTCTGGCCGGGCTTATCGTCTCCGAATCCGAGTACAGCCATCAGGCTACCAGCATTATTCTGCCCTTTAGAGAACTCTTTACCAGTTTCTTCTTCGTGTCGGTGGGTATGCTGCTGGACTTGCAGTTTTTTATTGCTCATGTTTCCATCATCCTGCTTTTGGTGTTGGTCGTATTTCTGGTTAAGTCCAGTGTGGCCGCTTTGGCGGTAGCAGCGCTTAAATATCCCCCGCGTACGGTACTGCTTACGGGCCTGTCGCTGTTTCAGGTAGGGGAGTTTGCTTTTATCCTTTCCAAGGTGGGTATAGAATACGAACTCCTAAGCCCGCAGACCAATCAATACTTCCTTTCGGTATCGATCGTTTCCATGCTATTTACGCCCTTTGTTATCATGGGGGCAGCGCCCCTTTCTACCTGGTTGCTGGGGGTTCGGAAAAAAATGGGGCTGGCCTCGGCCCGGTCCGCTCCGGTGGCCGATACGCCCGAGGGGCATTCCGCCTTTGAAAACCACCTGGTTATTATTGGCTATGGGGTAAACGGACGCAACCTGGCGCGCGCGGCCACCGCCAGTAATATTCCCTTCGTGATCATCGAAATGAATCCCGAGACGGTACAGCGGGAAAAGGCCCGTGGGCTTCCCATACTCTTTGGCGATGCCAGTGAAGACCATATCCTCGAGCAGGTACAGCTCGCCCAGGCGCGCTGCGCAGTGGTGGCCATCTCCGATCACCAGGCTACCCAGGCCGTGATCAAAAATATCCGGGGCATTTCCAGCACCTTATACCTGGTAGTGCGCACCCGCTTTGTCCAGCAAACCCAAGATCTGCTTGCGCTAGGAGCAGACGAAGTGATTCCCGAAGAATTTGAGACCTCGGTGATCATTTTTGCTCAGGTACTGCACAATTTTCTAGTGCCGGAAGACGAGATCGACCAGCTCGTGGAAAGGGCCCGGGCCGATAATTATCAGCTCTTTCAAAGCGATAAAATTACAATCCGAACCTTCCGCCACACGGACATAGCCGACTTTAATATCACTTGCCTGCGCATGACGGGAGACAGCAACAAATTCCTTGGTAAGCCGCTTCACGAGCTTAACCTAAGGACCGAATACGGCATCAATATCCTAGCCATAAAGCGCGGGGAAGAAACCCGGCAGAGCATACAGCCAGAGGAAGAACTGCGGCCCGGTGATATCCTCTACTTGCAGGGGAGTCCGGCTCACATCGAGAGGTTCCACCAGCTGGTAAAGTAGCGCCGTGCCCTTAAGGCGCTCAGGAAGGCTTACAAACGCTTACCCTTTATGCGCAGGCTATTGAGCACCACACTTACGGAGCTAAAGGCCATGGCCGCCCCCGCTACCATGGGGTGCAAGAGAAAGCCGGTAAAGGGGTAGAGCACGCCGGCGGCTATGGGGATGCCGATGAGGTTATAGATGAAGGCCCAAAAGAGGTTTTGCCGGATGCCCTGCATGGTAAGCTGAGCCAGGCGGAAGGCCTGTGGAAGGCGTTGCAACTGGGAGCCCACCAAAGTAATTTGGGCCACCTCTCGCGCTATGTCCGCTCCTTGTCCCATCGCTATACTGATGTCTGCCCGGGCTAGGGCTTCCGCATCGTTGATGCCATCGCCCACCATGGCTACCTTTTCCCCTGCTTCTTGCCAGCGCTGCAGGCGCTGTGCCTTATCAGCCGGCAGGCAGCTCGCTCCATATTCCGATATACCCGCCTGCCCGGCAATGGCCCGGGCGGTGGTTTCCTCATCCCCGGTGAGGAGGGTTATTTTCATACCCTGGGCTTGTAAGCGGGCTACTGTTTCCTGGGCCTCCGGCCGAATGTGGTCCGTTACCGCTACCGCGGCCAGCACTTCTTTTTCACTAAAAAGGTACACGACCGTATGAGCGGCTTCTTCCCATTCCTCTACCTTGTGCGTCCATGTTTCGGGCAGGGAGTGATTATGTTCCCGCAGCCAGCGATAGCTCCCCAGGAAATAAGTTTGCCCCTCCTGAACGCCGCTTATGCCCCGTCCGGTGTGGCTCTCGAAATGTTCTACCGGCAGGGTCTTTTCACTGGGCAGGCCTTCAAGAATGGCGGGTGCCAGGGGGTGTTCACTCTGCTCTTCCAGGCCCCGGAGGAGGGCCAGGGTTTCCGGGCTATTTTCCAGCCCGAGGGTACCAGCCAGGCGGGGCTTGCCTTCGGTGAGCGTGCCGGTTTTATCCAGCACCACCCGGTCTATTTTTTCCGCCTTTTCCAGGCTGGCCGCGTCGCGGACCAGGATTTGGTTTTGGGCGCCCTTGCCCATGCCTACCATGATGGCGGTAGGGGTGGCCAATCCCAGGGCGCAGGGACAGGCGATAACCAACACCGATAAGGCGGCCAGCAGCGCGTGGCCAAAGGCATTCTCCCCGCCCCAGATAAGCCAGGCACCGAAAGTGATGGCGGCTATCCCCATCACGGCGGGCACGAAAATGGCCGCGATACGATCGGCCAGGCGCTGTGCGGGGGCTTTACTGCCCTGCGCCTGACGCACCGTCTCGATGATCTGGCCCAGCAGGGTGGACTTGCCGGTGCGGGTTACTTCCATGCGAAAGGCGCCTTGCTGGTTAATGGTTCCAGCGTATACCTCCTGGCCAGATTTTACCGCCACGGGTAGGCTTTCCCCGGTGATGGAGCTCTGATCTACCGAAGAGCTCCCCATGGTTACCTTCCCATCCAGGGGGATTTTTTCGCCGGGACGGATCATGAGAATTTCTCCGGGGGTGATCTCGGCCACCTGGAGGGGGATCTCTTTATCGTCCCGAATGGCCTGGGCGGTAGAGGGCTGCAGCTGCAAAAGCTGCTTTAGGGCGGTGCTGGTGCCCCGCTTGGCCCGCTCCTCCAGCCAGCGGCCCAAAAGAATGAAGGCAATGATGACCGCCGCCGCCTCGAAGTATATGTGCGCCTCCAAGCCCCGCTCCGTCCAGAATTGGGGATAAATGGTGGTAAATGCACTGAAAAGATAGGCGA
>CAJXMS010000164.1 GCA_913056475.1 uncultured Bacteroidota bacterium | reverse complement strand
GTGGCTGGGGTTTGGTGGCTGCGCTGGCGGGAAAAGTTCCTTTGGTATTGGGGACTGGCGTTAGTCGCGTTGCTAAGCTGGCAAGTGCTCGAGACGGCGCAACAAAACCGGGGCATTCGGGTGACCGCTTACCACCTGGATGGGCGCGCAGGAGTAGGAATATACACCGGCGAAAAGGGCTATCTACTCGGACAGCAATCGCTCCTAAACGATAGCAATTCCATCGCTTACCAACTCCGGCCGCATTGGGATTATTTGGACCTCCGGGATTGCCAGCAGCTCCCCTGGGCGCTTGATACCGTTTGGGCCAGCGAACATCTGGCTATAGGACCCGCGAGCTTGGTAGTGGGCGAGAAGCTCATTTGGCGGAAGCCTGCTCCACCTCCCGCCGAGCTGGCGGTAGACTGGTGGTGGGTGGCAGAAGGTAAGCCACCCCCGGGCGGGAAAGTGGACATTAAGGAGGTATGGCTACTGTCCTCGCAGATAGATCAAAAAGCCTGGCAGCGCTGGGCGCGTGATCAAGGGGTGGTGCTGCGCAGTACCGCCCAGGGCGCCATTAATCAATGGTGGCAAGGTACTCGCGCAGGGCCCGGTGCACTTTTTGCTTCTCTATGGGGCGGTGGATGATGTAATTGAAACCCTGGAACAGGGAACGACTCTGCGCGTTCAGGGCCGTGATGCCGATGATGGGAAGCAACTTTTGCTCTCTTTGCCGTAGTTTTTTGGCCAGCTCCAGGGCATTTTGGTCCTGCAGATGGGTGTTCATTATGACCATATCTACCTCGTGATCACTGACCTTATCCAGCGCCTCGCGGCCACTCTTAACCATGTCCATATGGGCGCCGAGCTCATCTAGAATATAGCGCAACAACATTTCGTCGACCTCATTTACCCCTACTACGATGATGCGATGAGCGGGAAGCATGGGGGTAAGGGGGGCCGTGCGGGCAATGGTCGTTTCGGACATGGTTTTAGTCGTTTGTCGATGGGTATGTTACCTTAGTGTTAAAAATACACTAAGGTATCTTTCACACCGCGAAGATAAGGAAATACAGGCTGGCAGCGGAGCTTATTTATCCTCGAATCGAGCCCGGGTAAGACGGATAGATTCCTTCTATCATTTGGGGGCACACGGGAGGCTTCTCAGGGGTTTTCCGTGGCCTTGCGGAGCATTTCTTTGAGGTTGTCCGGCTCGATTTTGTTGACAAAATCGTCCCCATCCGCCAGGGAGATGTCGCCCGTTTCTTCGCTTACCACCAGGGCCAGGGCATTGGTTTTCTCCGCAATGCCTATGGCAGCCCGGTGGCGCAGGCCAAACCGGGAGGGGAGGGAGCTGCGGTCGCTCACGGGCATAATGCATCCTGCCGCTACTATTTCCTCCCCACTGATAATGACCGCCCCGTCGTGCAGCGGCGAATACTTGTTGAAGATACTTTCCAGGAGTGGGGCCGAAAGTTCGGCGTTTAGTAGGGTGCCACTATCCCGGTAAAAACCCAATTTACTGACGCGCTCTATCACCATGAGGGCGCCCGTATGTTTTTGGCTCAGGCTGCGGCAGGCGGCCACGATCTCATCCAGGTCTATTTGTTGCTCTTCGTCGCTCAGCCAGCGAAGCTGCCGGAAAATGCGCCGGCGCTGGGTAAAGTTGGTGGAGCCAATAACCAGAAGAAATTTACGAATCTCTTGCTGAAAAACGATCACCAGGGCGATAACCCCTACGCCGATGAATTTTCCCAGGATCTCACTGAGCAGCTCCATTTGCAGGAGCTCTACCACCTTCCAGATGAGGTAAATGGCCGCCACGCCGATGAGTACGTTGATGGCCACCGTGTCTCTTATGAGGCGGTAAAGCTGGTATAGTAAGAAGGCCACCAGCAAAATATCCAGTAGATCCAGCAGGGAAAAATCCAGAAAAGACATCAGTAGTGCTTTTGGATCATGCGGGCTACGGCCGTGGCCTGCCGGGCGGGTTCTACGTCATGCACCCGCAAAAAATCAGCTCCTTGTAGAAGGGCGGCCGTATGCCCGGCGGAGCTGCCGTGGAGGGCCTCCTGGGGCGGGCGGCCCGTGGGCCGGCAGATCATTGATTTGCGGCTCAGGCCGGCCAATAGGGGTAGGTCGAAGATTTGCTTGAAGTAGCCCAGGTGGTTCAGTAGTTTGTAATTGTGGGTATCGCTTTTACCAAAGCCAAAGCCAACGTCCAGGATAAGGTTTACGGCGCCGTAGCGGTTAAAATGGTCTATTTGCTGGCTAAAAAAATAGGCTACCTCCTTAATGGGGTCGTCATAACTCGGGCTGTCCTGCATATTTTGGGGCGTGCCCTGCATGTGGGTTAGCACGTAAGGTACTTTTAGCGCACCGATCACTTCGGCCATGCGCGGGTCTAGCCGCCCGCCGGATATGTCGTTGATCATGTGCGCACCGGCGGCTATGCTTCGTTCGGCTACGCTGCTATGGTAGGTATCTACGGAAAAAAGGGCCCGTGGAAAGCGCTGGGTAAGGGTACTTAAGAAGGGCTCCAGAAGCGCCCACTCGGCTGCTGCCTCGCTGAGGTTGCTCCCCGGTCGGGAGGAGGTAGGGCCCAAGTCTATGAGATCTGCCCCCTCCTGGAGCATTTGTTCGGTGCGAGCCACCGCCGCATCCAGTTGGTCATACCGGCCGCCATCATAAAAGGAGTCGGGATTCAAGTTGAGTATGCCCATGAGCCAGGGGCGGTCTAGTTCATACAGCTCCCCGCCCAGTTGAAGGCTTCGGGTGCCATAAAATGACTTATCTTTCGCTCGATTTTCTATTGTTTTATCCATAGCCGCAAATCAGCGCGAATTTAGGAAAATGGAACGCACCCTGACCCAATATGCCGCGGTAGTGAAGCATTGCCGCGATTTATTTTCTCACAAACTCAAGGATTACGGCTGCGCCTGGCGCATTCTACGCCTCCCTCCTCTCACCGATCAGATATTCATTAAAGCGCAGCGCCTCCGTAATTTGGAAAACACCGGCGTGCAGCGGGTAAGGGACGACCGCCGGGGGGAGTACGTCGGCATTTTTAATTATGCGGCCATGGCCCTTATTCAAATCCAAAAGGGGGTAGCCCCCCAGCCAGACCTCAGCGCTGAGGAAGCGCTGGCCCTCTATGACGCCGTAATAGAGGAAGCCCGCGCCCTCATGGAGCGCAAAAACCATGACTACGGAGAGGCTTGGCGCGATATGCGGCTTAGTTCGCTCACCGATTTAATTTTGCAAAAATCATTTCGCCTCAAACAGATCGCAGCAAACAATGGCCCCACCACCGTGTCTGAAGGAGTGGAGGCCAATTATGCCGATATGCTGAATTATGCCGCCTTTGCCCTGATTAAAATGAAGGAAAACCGAGATTAAGCTCTTATGCGAAAACTACTCCCTGTAGCCCGCCTGCTGGTAGGGCTGCTCTTTATCTTTTCCGGCCTCATCAAGCTCAACGACCCCCTGGGCTTTTCCTATAAACTCGATGAGTACTTCGCGGCCAACGTGCTCAACCTACCTTTCCTCCAGCCTTTTTCCCTGGAGCTGGCCCTTTTCGTGGTCATTCTGGAAGTTCTCCTGGGGGTGGCCCTGCTGCTGGGTTATTGGCGCCAAATAACCGCCTGGCTGCTCCTGGGTATGATCGTCTTTTTTACTTTCCTAACCTTCTATTCTGCCTATTTCAATAAGGTGACCGACTGTGGCTGCTTTGGTGATGCCATCCCCCTCACGCCCTGGGAGTCCTTTTTTAAAGACGTGGTTCTCCTGGCGCTTATCCTCATCATCTTTGCCTACCGAAAGCATATCCGGCCCTTCCTGGACCGCCCCGTAAACGCCGGCATCATGGCCGCCGTGCTCCTGGGCTGTAGCCTCCTGGGCTACCACGTGCTCAATCACCTCCCCATCCTCGATTTTCGTCCCTACGCCGAAGGCCTCAGCATCGTGGAAGGGCGTAAATCCGCGGAAGAACTGGGCAAGAAAGCGCCCGAGTACGCCACCCGCTACACTCTTCAAAATGAGCAAACCGGCGAAACCCAAAAGATGCTCAGTACCCGCTACATCAAAGAAAAATGGTGGACGCGCAAAGAATGGAAGATCCTCGAAGATAAAAGCCAAACCGTGCAGATAAGCGAAGGCTACAAGCCGCCTATCCACGACTTTGACATCCAGCTCAACAGCCGGGAGATAACGGACTCGGTGCTGGCAGAAGATGCCATCCTGCTGGTGGTGAGCTACAAGCTTAAAAAAGCCCACCGGGCCGCCTTTCCTTCCCTGGTAGAATTCACCCAAGAGGCGCAGAAAGCCGGTTTTCCCGTGCTGGGCCTTACCGCTTCCCTGCCCGGCGTAAAGCAGGCCCTGCGGAAGAAACAGCAGCTCAACTTCCCCTTGGCTACCATGGATGAGACTACCCTCAAGACCATCGTGCGCAGCAACCCTGGCCTGGTGCTGCTCCAGGACGGCGTAGTGATCAAAAAATGGCATTATCAGGACTTCCCCGATTTTGCCACCTTTCAGAAGGAGTACCGCTAAGCCTTGCTGCGCTTTGTTCTCCATAAGCTGGGCTACAGCCTCTTGGTGATGTGGGGCGTTATCTCGGTGGTATTCCTGCTTTTTAACATCCTGCCCGGTGATCCTTCCCGCATGATGCTCGACCAGCGGGAAGACAGCGAGCAGCTCCAGCGGATCCGCCACAAGTACGGTTTTGACCTGCCTCTGCACCAGCAGTACCTCTATTATCTTAACGATTTGAGCCCGCTCTCCTGGCACAGCCGGCAGCCCAAGCATTTCACCCACGCGGCCAAATACCCCCAGCGGCAGGAGTTATTCTCCCTGGGCCGTGGAGTGGTCGTCCTCAAAGCCCCTTATTTGCGCCAAAGCTTCCGCAGCCGGGGCAAGCCCGTCTCCCTCATCATTGCGGAAACCCTCCCCAATACGGCCCTACTGGCTCTATCCTCCATCATCATCGCCATGGTACTGGGCCTCTTTCTGGGCTGGCTGGCCGCGCTACGCGCCGGCACCGGGGTAGACCGGCTCATCACCGTGCTGGGCACCGTAGGCATGTCGGTCCCCAGCTTTTTTGCTGCTATCCTCATCGCCTGGCTATTTGGTTTTGTGTGGTCAGAGTACACCGGCCTGAGTATGACCGGCAGCCTGTACACCGTAGATCCCTACGGCGAAGGCCAGTTCCTGGCCCTCCAAAACCTAATTCTTCCCGCCCTCACTTTGGGCATCCGGCCCCTGGGCGTCATCATTCAGCTCACCCGCAGCAGCCTCCTGGAAGAGCTCAGCCAGGACTATATCCGCACCGCGCTGGCCAAAGGACTGCCCCGCGGCACCGTTTTACGCCGCCATGCCCTCCCCAAAGCGCTCAAACCCGTAGTCACGGCCGCTTCAG
>CAJXMS010000163.1 GCA_913056475.1 uncultured Bacteroidota bacterium | reverse complement strand
AATTTTCTGACCGGAAGGCTGCTTAACGTAAAACTGGTTGCTAAATTTTAAGGCCTCTTCCGCCCGCCATAGATATACATCATATGCTTTGGAAAGAATTCATCCAAGATCCCGGTAAAACGGGAGCCATAGCGCAGTCTTCCCCCCGGTTGGCGCGCTACATTGCGCAGCAAGCCCATCTGCGGGATAAGCGGGCCGTAGTGGAATTTGGTCCGGGTACCAGTGTGGTTACGCGCGAGATTCTTCGCCATTTGCGGCCGGGGGCTACCTTTTTTGCCCTGGAGACCAATCCCCGCCTGGTGGACCTCACGCGGCGCAATTGTCCCGGCGCTACCGTGTACCGGGCCTCTGCGGAAGAAATAGGCCACCACCTTCAGCTCCACGGGCGCGACTCCTGCGATTGTATCATCTCCAGTCTTCCCTGGGCCAATTTTCCCCGGGGCCTCCAAGACCGCATTCTGGAGGCATCTTACCAGGCTTTACAGCCCGGCGGCCTTCTGCTATCTTTCTCTTATTGGCAGGGCCGGGTACTCCCGGGCGGCCAATACTTCCGTCAGCGGCTGGGCCATTACTTTAACCACGTAGAGCGCAGCCGCACGGTATGGCGTAATTTACCGCCGGATTTCCCCTATCAAGCCTACAAATACGGACCCGCTACATCCCCACTAAGCCCTAAATTTGCCAGCTCTTTAAAGCTCCTGATATGCTCAATAAAATCCTTCGTTTATTCCCTACGGCCGCTTTCTTGGGCGTAGCCGTTTGGCAGTTTATCGAAGAAAATATCGGCAACGGTATAGCCCTTACTTTGCTTGCGGGCTTGGTGCTCTTCACTTTTTTTCGCAACGAGAATATCCTCATTGCCTTCTGGTTTCTTCGTAAAAACAATTTGGATAAAGCCGATCAATGGCTCGACCGGATTAAGAATCCCGAAAAGTCCCTCTTGCGGGGCCAAACGGCCTATTGGTATATGCTCAAAGGCATCGTTCAAAGCCAGCGCGGGGTAGGCAAAGCAGAGACCTTACTGCGCAAAGCCCTCAACACCGGCCTGCGCATGAAGCACGATCGCGCCATGGCCAAGCTCCAGCTGGCCGGAATTGCCGTCACCAAGCGCCGGAAGCGCGAAGCTATGGTGCTGCTTTCCGAGGTAAAAAAGCTGGACACCCGCGGCATGCTCAACGAGCAGGTCAAAATGATCAAGAGTCAAATGAAGCGCATCTGATCCTTAGCGAGGCTCCTGTGGGCCTGCCGGCCAAATGTGTCCCCGGCCACTGTTACCTATAGCCAAAGCCACGCTTTTGTAAGCTCCCTAACCCATGCAAGCAGAAATCATCGTTATCGGCGACGAGATCCTCATCGGCCAAACCCTGGACACCAACTCTCAGCTGATTGCCACAGAGCTTAACAAACGCGGCATTCAGGTACATCAGAAACGGGTAATTGCCGATGAGCGCAAACCCATTCTAGAGGCCCTTGAGCAAGTGCACCCGGATACCCACCTGGTGTTCCTTACCGGTGGCTTAGGCCCCACCCGGGATGATATTACCAAGCAAACTCTCACGGAATTCTTTGGCGGCACCCTGGCCCATCATCCAGAAGTAGAAGCCCAGGTAAGAGCGCTTTTTGCCGGTTTTAAGCGAACCCCCACTGAAGCCAATTTACAGCAGGCTTACGTGCCCAGTTCCTGCACTGTACTGCCCAATAAGCGGGGTACCGCCCCGGGCATGCGCTTTAAAAAAGACGGCCGTTATTATTTTTCTACCCCAGGCGTTCCCTACGAAACCGAATACCTGGTCAAGGAAGAAATTATGCCCTGGATTGACCAACTGCCCGGCGCCCGCGGTCTTTTTCACAAGACCTTTCTTACCCAGGGCTATCCGGAAAGCATTCTGGCGCGCAAACTGGAGGACTGGGAAAACCAGCTACCCGCCTCTGTTACCCTGGCTTACCTCCCTTCTCCCGGGCAGGTTCGTTTGCGTCTTTCCGGCCATAGCCACAGCACAGAAGCCGCTCAGCAACTGGTTCACGCCCAGGAGGAAAAGCTCCGAAAGCTCCTGGGGCCCATCATTTTTGGTACCGACGATGACACCCTGCCGGAAGTGGTGGGCCGCCTCTTGGTGGAGCACTCCGCCACGCTGAGTACAGCCGAAAGCTGTACCGGGGGGTATCTTGCCCATCAAATTACCAGCGTACCCGGTAGCTCTCGCTATTTCCAGGGTAGTATCATCAGTTATAGCAATGCCATTAAGCAGGGTCACCTACAGGTATCTGCGGCAGATCTGGCCACGTACGGCGCCGTATCTCAACCGGTAGTAGAGCAAATGGCGCGCGCCGCCCGGCAAAATATGGGAACCGACTATGCCCTGGCCAGTAGTGGCGTAGCGGGCCCCGGTGGCGGAAGCGCCCAGAAGCCCGTAGGCTACACCTGGCTGGCCCTGGCCGGGCCAGAAGGGGTTTCCTCGGTGGTCTTTCACTTCGGCCAACACCGTCAACGCAATATCTTAAGGAGTAGCCTCATGGCCCTCGATATGCTGCGCCGTCACCTGGAAGGCTATCCCTTGCCCCAGTCCTCTGCTTAGAGCCCGTATGGCTAAGGGCAAGCAGGGTGGGGGAGGGCCACCTACCGTTAAAAAGGCTAAAAGACCCTGGCTTTCATCTTGCAGGGAAGAATTAATTGCCGTACTTTTGCCGACCTTAAAAACAAAGCTGAGCATATGTCCCGTATTTGCGAATTGACCGGAAAAAAGGCCATTACTGGCAATCATGTTTCTTTCTCGAACAAGAAAAACAAGCGTCGCTTTAATGTAAACCTCACCAAAAAGCGGTTTTACCTCCCGGACGAAAATAAGTGGGTTACCCTGCGGGTGTCCACCTCAGCTCTGAAGAACATCAATAAGCGCGGCATCACTGCGGTGATCAAAGAAGCCCGCCAAAAAGGTTATTTGAATAAGTAGGCTACGCTCCGTAGATCGTTTAAAAGCATCGCCCCATGGCTAAAAAAACCAAAGGAAATCGCGTTCAGGTAATATTGGAGTGCACCGAGCATAAAGAAAGCGGTATGCCTGGCACTTCGCGTTACATTACCACCAAGAATAAGAAAAATACGCCCGACCGCATGGAGCGTAAAAAGTACAACCCCATCCTGAAGCGGAAAACCGTTCACAAGGAAATAAAATAAGCTGAGATATGGCTAAGAAATCCGTAGCAACGCTCAAAACCGGCGATAGCGCCTCCTACACCAAGGTGGTAAAAATGACCAAAAACAAGCGCTCCGGTGGCCTCATGTTTGAGGAGAAAATTGTTAACAAAGAACACGTCGAAGACTTCTTCAAGAAATCTTAAGTCGCTAAGCTGGTGTTCCGGCAATCCCATCACCGCCTTGGCCTTCGGCTGAGGCGGTTTTTTTATTTGGGGGAATAGGCCTCCTTAAGCACCTGGGCCTTGCCCCGCCTTCGGTATATGCCCCAATTGCCCTACCTTTGGGATATTCATGATAAAGCTAAGCCACATCCCCTTTATACTGGTTCTGCTGGGGCTGGGTGTTCCCAGCTATGCCCAGGCACAAGGCATCAATCAACGCGACGAGCAGGGGCGTCGCCACGGCCAGTGGAAAAAAACCTATTCTTCCGGCAAGCTGCGCTACCAGGGCCAGTTTAAGCACGGCATACCAGTGGACACCTTTCGCCATTATTTTGATAACGGCCAGCTCCGGACCCTTAACGTATTTCGTGGCCGCAGCGGCAATTGCATGAGTTATCAGTACGGAGAAGATAAGCTTCTGGCCGGCATGGGCCTCTATCGCGATAAAAAGAAGGATAGCGTCTGGACCTTTTTTGACCGCGATAGTAACCTGGTAGCCCGGGAATCTTATGAAAAGGGCCAGCGCCAGGGGCCTTCCAAAAAGTACTTTGAAAACGGGCAGCTCGCGGAAATAACCCACTACGAAAAAGATCAAAAAGAAGGGCCGTGGAAGCAATTTTACCGCGACGGAACCCCCAAAAGTAAAGCCCATTACCGGGCGGGTAAACTGCGGGGGGAGGCCATCTTTTTTCACCCCAATGGGCGGCCCCGCCTCAAGGGCAAGTACGTGGCTGGAAAAATGCACGGTATTTGGTACTTCTTTACCCGGAAAGGAAAAATTGAAAAAAAACAGCGCTGGCGCTACGGCTTCAAGGTGGCCCTCGATGGCAGTAAACAAACGCCCGCCGATTCTGTCAAAGATACCTCCACTGTAGCGCCTATGCCGCACTGGTAAATGTTCCCCCCATGGCGAGAGTAGTAGTAGGATTAAGCGGAGGAGTAGACAGCAGCGTTACCGCCCACCTCCTGGTAGAGCAGGGACATGAAGTAATCGGGCTCTTCATGCGCAACTGGCATGACGAATCCGTGACCCTCCACGATGAATGCCCCTGGATAGAAGATAGCAATGACGCCATGCTCGTAGCAGAGGCCCTGGGAATTCCCTTTCAAGTGATAGACCTCAGCGCCGAGTACAAAGAGCGTATCGTTGATTATATGTTTGCCGAGTATCAAGCCGGCCGTACCCCCAATCCCGATGTACTCTGTAACCGGGAAATAAAATTTGACACCTTCCTCCAGAAGGCCCTCGAATTAGGGGCAGATTACGTGGCCACCGGGCATTATTGCCAAAAAGGCGAAACCACCGGAGCCGACGGCCATTCCTACTATCAACTCCTGGCCGGGGCCGATCCTCAGAAAGACCAGAGCTACTTCCTCTGCCAGCTCACCCAAGAACAGCTCCGCCACGCCCTGTTCCCCATCGGTCATCTCCAAAAAGATCAAGTACGTGCCCTGGCCGCCGAAAAAGGACTGGTCACCGCCGAAAAACGCGATTCCCAGGGGCTCTGCTTTGTGGGCAAAGTGCGCCTCCCCGACTTCCTCCAGCAGAAACTGGCCCCCCGCAAAGGCTCCGTGGTGGAAATCGCGGCCCAGACCGAGGTACCGCGTCAGGGTTTGGCAAACCATCCACCGGAATTGGCCCGCCAGGTGGCGCCCTATGCCTTTAGGCCCGAGCTCGGAAAAGTCATTGGCCAGCATACCGGCGCCCACTACTTCACCGTAGGCCAGCGCAAAGGGCTTGCCATAGGCGGCACGCCTGAGCCGCTCTTTGTGTTGGGCACGGATACCGAAGCCAATTACATCTATACCGGCCAGGGCGCTCACCACCAGGCCCTGCATAAAGAGGGCCTGTTTATCGAGGCTGAGCAGCAGCACTGGGTGCGCCCCGATCTCCGCCTGGCCACCGGCCAGCAAGCCCGTTTTCAGGTGCGCATTCGCTACCGCCAGCCCCTCCAGCCGGCCACCCTTTATGCGGAACCCCAGGGATTGTATCTTATCTTTGACCAGGCCCAGAAAGCCATCACCCCCGGCCCGTTTGCGGCCTGGTATC
>CAJXMS010000162.1 GCA_913056475.1 uncultured Bacteroidota bacterium | reverse complement strand
CTTGAACAATCGAATTCTCCACTTGGCGAAGCGGACATTGGTTTCACACACAAGTGTATAAAAGGAAGTGTCGCCGTCTACGCGATCGCATTGGCGACGCAACTCGTCGAGCTCTGTTTGTTGGCGAGTTTCACCTCGTGGCGGATCGCGAGCGGTTTGATCCACCCGGGCAACTGCGCACAGGACAGTCATCGTCTGAGCAGTTGCCACGGGCGTGTCGAGAAACAGCAGCCACAGCGTACTAGACTATGCATGATCTCCGCCAGGCTGATGTTGATATCATTACGCTCGGTCAGTATATGCAACCTACCCCGGAGCATTTACCGGTACAGGAGTACATTGAACCTGCTCAATTTGAAAGACTTAAAGAAATTGGTCTGGATATGGGCTTTAAATACGTGGAAAGCGGGCCGTTGGTGCGCTCTTCCTACCACGCCGAAAAGCATCTCTTTTAAAAGAAAATGCGCTTTTTGGTTTTTATATTTGTAACCTAGAGTTTATCGTAAATTAACAGTTAAAGCCATGAGAAAGCAATTACTAATCGGAGCAGCCGGATTGATGACGTTGAGCGCTGCGGTCTTTTTGGGCTGGCAATGGCAAGGGTCTACGGGATCCTACTACACGCCCCGTTCCAGCAGCGAAGCAGAAGCCTCCGAAACCGCACACGGTGCGGCCGCTTACTGGCATCGTTTGAGAGCCAATCAAGAAACAGGGGAAATCAACCTGGCTGATGTCAAACGGGCCAATCAAGCCCTGGCCAACATGTCTCGCAATAAGCAAAACCCCCTCGATTTACAGTGGGAATTGATGGGGCCCACTAACCTGGGTGGCCGTACCCGGGCGTTCATCTTTGATAAAGATGACCCTTCCACTATGTACATGGGAGCCGTATCCGGAGGCCTATTTAAAAGCACCAACGGTGGGCGTACCTGGTTCCCCCTGGCTGAAGACCTGTCGAATATGGCCTTTGTAAGCCTCCATCAGGCCAGCGATGGTACCCTCTATGCGGGTACCGGTGAAGGGCTTTATTATTTCGATAGCGGAGCTGGTTCCGGCGGTATCCTGGGTGCGGGTATTTTCAAATCTACCGATGATGGACAAACCTGGACCCAAATCCCCAGCACCGAACCTTCTGGAAATGGTAAAGGAACCTGGACTTCCGTGGGCAAAATATTCTCTGATCCCAACAATGCCAGTCGTATCTATGCTGCTACCAACGGCGGATTGCAAGTTTCTAATGATGGAGGCCAGTCTTGGTCTCGTGCCATCAATGGGCGTTCTGCCACTGACTTGACGGTTGCCTCAGACGGCACCGTTTGGGTAAAAGAAGGTAGTTCGATCTACAAATCAGTCACCGGTGATGCCAATTCCTACACGGAAGTGACGGGTACGGGTCCGCTCACCCGAAATAATAACAGGATGCGTATAGCAGTGTCTCCGCAAGACCCTAATTACGTATACGTAGTAGCCATTGACGAGAGCGGCCGCTTTTTTGAAGCGTATCAATCTGAAGATGGCGGTGCCTCCTGGCAGGTTATCGGCTCTCGTAATATCCTCCTCAACCCGCACCGTAATCAAGGGGAATATGACAATGCCGTAGCGGTAGACCCGGACAATAAAGAACGCATTATTGTGGGGGGCGTAGAGCTTTGGGAATGGAGCGCTGACAATGGCTGGCAAGAAATCGCTTCTCTCAGCCGATTTGCCATTAATTTCTACGTACATGCGGATAAGCACGAGATAAGATATCACCCCACTAAAAGCAATACGGTGTATGTAGCTTGCGATGGAGGACTCTTTAAGTCAACGGATGATGGGTTTACCTACACCATGGAAAACAAAGGGTATTCTACTATTCAGTTCTATGGCATGGACGTAGGCTTGGACAACGAGCTCTTGGGTGGTACTCAGGATAACAGCAACATTTTCCTCAACCCTAATGACCTGCTATCCCAAAACGGAGAGCGCTATTTCTCCGGCGATGGTGGTATGGCCGCCCTTTCTAAATTGAACCCCAATGTGTGGTTCCTCGCTTCGCAGTACGGTAACCTGGCCCGTTCCATTGACGATGGCGAGAATTTTTTAAGCTTCTACAGCCCCCGGGTTACTGGAAACCGTTCGCAGCAAATCGGTCTTAGCAGTGCCTTTGCTGAATTCGTAACTCCTTTTGACCTTCATGAAGAACTCAATGACCCCGATAGCGAAGATTCCATTCGGGTGGGAGCCGATACCATTTCGACCAGTATAGGCTTTGGTAACGGTGGCCAGCAATATTCCGGTCAGTTTACCAAGCCTCAAAGCTCCACTAAGTTTATTGCTGAATCTTTTGAAGTGCGGGCCGGCAATCAGGTGCTTACCTCTGATGCCAATGGTAACCTTACCGGCGATGGAAGCGGCAACTTTAATGAGGCTACCGGTAGCTTCAACTTGGATTTTGATCAGGGTACTTCCCTGGAAATATTTATCTCCGTAGCCACCCGTTACGACGCGGGAGCTCCCGTGGTGGTAGAAAGCGCTACCAACGAAATTGCCATACGCGATACCATTCCGCAGGCGCTTAATCCCGGAGAGGAATATTACGTAATCGACCCCGTGCAGTCCATCTTTGCCGTAGGGCTTACCGCCTACGATAACATCGCTCAAGATCAGAATACCTTCGGCGGTGTATGGATGACGCGGGAAGCAGTATCAAAAACCAACGGAACCCCCGAATGGTGGCACGTGGGCGAGTTGAATACCAACGAAACCCCTACCGTGGTAGAAATTAGCCCGGATGGGGATATGATCTTCGTGGGGACCAATCAAGGTCGCGTCATTCGCATTAGTAATCTTGACGAGGCAAGGAGTGAAGAAACAGCCGACATTGACTTCGATTATTCTACCGGTAACCCCGTCCCCAGCAACGCTGTGGTCCAACAAGATGTGGTCTTTAATCCCGGGCGGGCTATCAATGGCATTGCCTTCGACCAAGAAAATCCCGGTAAGGTGATCATTACCCTGGGTAATTACGGCAACAGCGATTATCTCTACTACACCGAGCAGGGTAAGTCGCCCAATCTGGGACCGGCCAATTTCCGTAATGTGACTGGTAACCTTCCGCCTTTCCCCACCTACGATGCTGTGTTTAACTACAATCAAGCGGGTAGCAATAATACCCAAGTGGTCGTGGGTACCGATAAAGGCATATTTACCACCGACGATATAACGGCTTCCAGTCCCTCCTGGACACAGGAAAATAATGGTATGGCGGCAGTTCCGGTTTTTGATTTGCACCAGCAAAGAACCGTGCGCTACGACCTGAAAACCAATCAGGATTTTGAAGGCGCTATTTATGCGGCTACCCACGGTCGAGGTATTTTCAAAACCACTACGACCGCCGATTTTGTGGGGCTGGAAGAAAGCAATATGCAGGCAGCAGCCGAGGCTCAGGAACAATTGAACCTGTATCCCAATCCCGCCCGGGCACAAGTGAATGTCTCGCTTGAATTGGCGGGGCGCGCGGATGTGGACGTGCAGGTACGGAGCCTTTCCGGCCAGCTCGCGTTGAGCGAAACTTTCCGTCAGGTACCTTCCAGCCAAGAAACGGTCCGGTTAAACACCAGCACCCTAAGTCCCGGCGTTTACCTGGTCACCATCAAGGCACCCCAATACGAACGCACCGGTAGATTGGTTATTCAACGATAATCATCTAAGCTAATTTTTTAACCCCCTTTCAAAGCCCTCTCCGCAGCAGCCGGGAGAGGGCTTTTTTAATTTCGCGCCCTCACTCAGCTAAGTTGGGCCGGTAGCTTAGGAGCACAGCGCTGGTCTTCATTAAAAAAACCCTCTTTTATGCGCATAGCAATCAACGGCCTGGGCCGCATCGGCCGCAGCTTCCTACGAGCCTCCGCTCAGTACCCGGAATTGGAAGTAGTGGCCATAAACGATCCGGCCACCGCCCGGAATCTCAGTCATCTTATCAAATACGACACCGTTCACGGCCCTTTTAAGGGCTCCGTAGAAGCCATATCGGAAGAAGCTTTACGGATCCAAGCGCAGGAAGTCCAGTTGAGCCATACTACTAATCCGCAGGATTTACCCTGGCAGGAGCTGGAGCTAGACCTTATTTTGGAATCATCGGGACGCTTTCTCACGGCAGATGCCACGCGATCCCATCAGACCCTGGCCAGGTGGACTATTCTATCGGCACCGCCCAAAGACGAGTCCAAGACCATTGTAATGGGGGCCAATCAATCTCTGATTCAAAAAGACGATAAGCTCTTAAGCTGCGCTTCCTGCACCACCAACTCGGTAGCGCCGCTTCTGGAGGTGGTGGATGCCCTGTGTGGCATCGAGCACGCCTTTATAACCACGGTACACAGCTACACCACCGATCAGCAGCTGCAGGATGGGCCCCATAAAGATTTTAGGCGGGGACGCGCGGCGGCGGAATCCATCGTGCCCACCACCACGGGCGCGGCCAAAGCCATTACTAAAATATACCCACGGCTGGAAGGGCGCATCGGCGGGGCGGGAATACGGGTACCCGTCCCCGATGGTAGTCTCACCGATATCACCTTTACCGTGCGAAAGGCTCCGCTGGAGAGCGCCGTTAACGAAGCATTTTGGCAAGCAAGCCAAAAAGGACCCTGGAAAAACTACCTGGGCTACACGGACGATCCCATCGTATCCCGCGACGTGATCGGAAGCCCCTATTCCTGTCTATTTGACCAGGAATTGACCACGGTGCTGGGCCCCATGGTGAAGGTGGTAGGCTGGTACGATAATGAATGGGGCTATAGCCATCGGCTATGCGACCTTATGCGGCTGCTAGCCCAGGATTTCCTTTAGCTTATCCCGCAGAGACGGGCCCCTGAGGTTTACCCCCAGGATGGTACCGTCCTTGTCTACCAACACGGTATAGGGAATGCTCTGGAAGCCATAAGTGTCAACGGCTTTGCTTTCCCAGCCTTTTAGGTCGCTAACGTGGTGCTCCCAGGGCAGCCCATCTTTCTCGATGGCATCCAGCCAGGCCTTGCGGGGATTAGGCTGTCTTCCCAAGCCATCCATGGACACGCTGAAGATGGTAAAGTCCTGGTCTTTGTGCATCACGATTTTGTTGATGCGCGGATGTTCGTTCTTTATAAAAGCGATAGCTACGAGCTTGTGCGGATAGACGGTTTTTCTTTTTCCTTTATCATTTACCAGGTCTGTCATTAAGAAATGGTTCTTCGGGTGCTTGCGCAAACGTTTTTCCTTGCTTTTGAAATGAACCGTTCGACCCGATTTATACTTTTTTGTCCGCTTTCTCGATCGAATATTTCCATTGGTAGAAATTTCGTAATCGGTAAAACCAGCTATTTTTTTCCATCGCTCGCCCATGGCTCATGAATAATATTGTTATCAACAAGCGAGGGGTGTATTTGTTTCCTTGCTTTAGTGTATTTGAGTGGATTACGTCTTTTACGAGGCTGAATAGAGCGTATTTCAAGCTGAA
>CAJXMS010000161.1 GCA_913056475.1 uncultured Bacteroidota bacterium | reverse complement strand
CTTGGATCAGTTTGCCGGTTATCTCAAGCGTTTTAAAAACGGACTTTTCCGCACCAAAGCCGCTAATTATGCCGCCCAGGCTGCGGAAAGCCTCGATAAGCAGCCCCAAGCGCTCCGGTATTATAAAATGCTCAGCGAAATGCCACGTCACGATTATAGCCTTAAAGCCTATCAAAAGCTAGCCCAGGCACGGTTTAAAGACAGTGCTTTTGCTATGGCGCGGCAGTATTACCGGCAAATAGAGGGAATGGAACCCCTACCGCCCGATTTGCGCCGGGCCCGGTTAGGTATACTTAAAACCTCCGCCCGCCTGGGCGACCATCCAGAAGTACTTCGCTATGCCAAGGTGCTCCGCCAGAAAGAAAACCTCGCCTCCCCGGATTATCTTTTGGTCTTAAAACTATCTGCTCGAGCCCTGGCCGCTCAGGGCCAACTGGACTCCAGCCTCAGCGTATATCGACAGCTTAGCGATACCGCCAAGGGCGGGGCACAGGCAGCGGCCTATTATCACACCGCCCGGGTTCTGTACCGCCAGAAAAGCTACAAGGCAAGCAACGAGGAAATCAACCTGCTGATCGAAAACCTACCCAGCTACAAAGAATGGAAGCTTCGGGGCCTGCTGCTTATGGCCCGGAATTTTTTCCGGCTGGGCGACATCTTTCAGGCCAATTACATCATTGACTTCCTGCTTAAAGAAGATTACAATACCGATCTCAATCAAGAAGTAAAAGACCTCCAGGCAGAAATTGAAGCCTCGGAAAAGCAGGCCCTCAAGGCCAAGGAAGACTTGATGCGAAAACAGTCTGATAGCGGGGCCGTGCAGGCTTCCGAAGAATTGCGCCTCATAGATGCCCCGCCGGATACTATCTCCCCGGATAGTGTACCGCCCCAAACCGAAAATGCGCCCCGATGAAAAGTAGCCTCTCCATTACCCTCTTCCTTTCCTCCCTTTTCCTGCTAGGACAGCCTGGTGGGAGCAAAGAACAAGAAGAAGACCTGGGCCAGCTGGAGCTCAGCGTCACTGAAGCCTTTCAGGCGGAGGTTATGAAAAGCGGTAAGCTCAACCCGCTTCCTAACTATGAAGACACCATCCAAACCAAGATCACGCCCCAATACCGTATTAAAAGCCAGCCCCTACCCATTCGTTTTTCTCCCGAGCCCATTTCGCCGGCCCGTATAGCCCGGGTGGAGGTAGAGCCGCTCTATCAAGGCCTGGTGGAAATGGGCTACGGCCTCTACAACAGCCCCGTCCTGGAAGCACATTATGCCAGCGGACGCTCGGGTAAGCGCAGCTACGGATTCACAGGATCGCACTTTTCTACACAGGATGGGGTACCCGGCCTGATTTACGATAAAAACATCGTAGCGCGCAATAACCTGGGCGGTTTTTACAAGCATTTTTACCGCAAATTCACGCTTCATTCCGAAGTGAAGGGCAGCTGGAACCGCTACAATTACTACGGTATTCCGGCCCCCGATAATTTCCCCGAGGAGGCTGACACTCTGGAACCACCCTACAACTGGTACCGGCGCTACGCCGCCCAGGTGAGCCTCACCGAGTCCAGTCAGCGCTACCTGGGCTGGCTGAGCCGTTTAAATGCCCGGTATCACTTTATGGATGACCGCTATGGCAGCCAAGAAAACAATGCCCAGCTGCAAAGTTCCTGGCGCATTCCGGCAGACGACCGCCCGCTCTTTCTAGAGGCCAACCTAGCCTGGTTTGGCAATAAGCACGACAGCCTCTATACCGGCGCTGATACCACCATGCTCTATGACCAGCAAACTTTCCAGGCGCAGCTCAATCCGCACCTTACCCTTTATTCCTCCGGTTTTCGCTTTGACTTTGGCCTCGATCTATACCTGATCCAGCAGGAGGATTCCCGGCCGGGAGAAGAGGCCCTGCAAGCCTACTTCTTTCCCGAAATCGAGGCCAGTTATCCGCTGGTGCCCCATGTCCTCACCGCCCAAGGCGGCATTACCGGACAGGTACGGCGCAATACCTACCACCAGCTCATCCAGCAAACCCCCTTTTTTACCCCAGGCATGGATCACCTGCCCAGCCGTACTCTTCGGGCCTATTTGGGACTGGAAGGCAAGCTGGGCCCTCAGAGCAACTTTTCCCTGGAAGGCGGTTATAAACAAACGCGTAATCAAGCGCTCTCTTACCGCAGTCCTACCTTTTTTAGCGATTCTGTGTGGTACGGCCTCCAAACCCGCTACGCCACCGTACGCTCCTGGTACGCCAGCGGCGAAATAAGCACCCACGTGCGCGATAAACTGCAAATAGATCTCAGCGCCCGCCTCCAGAGCCTCGAAACGGAAGCAAACCGCCCCGCCTGGCACCTACCTTGGTTTACCAGCCGCCTCGCCGCGCGCTATTCCCTGGCCCAGAAGATAAATATCGCCACCCAGCTTCAGTACATCGGCCCCCGCCAGGCTTTCCGGGCGCCCCTCAATCCACAGCTCAATGCCATGCTCAAAGGCTACCTGCAGCTCAATTTAGAAGTGGACTATCAGTACAACGAACGCATATCTGCCTTCCTGCGTTTCCGCAATTTGCTCAATCAAGATTACCAGCTGTACCTCGGTTATCCCGCCCAGCAGTTGTTCTTTCAGATGGGCTTTGGGTACCGTTTCTAACCGGGCGCTGCTCTATCGCTAGCCCGCTCCACCCGTCTGGTGGTTTTTCTTTTGGCCTCCCGGCCAAATGTACCACCGCCCGCGGCCTGTTTCCGGTATATTTGAGGCCTAAATACAAAGGGAAACCATGCAGCATACGGAACGAGTGGTCATAACCGGGCTGGGGGTGTGTGCCCCAAATGGGGTAGGCCTGACCAACTTTGAAGCGGCCCTGCGAGCCGGCAAGAGCGGTTTGGCACATCTTCCAGAGCTGGCAGACCTTCAGTTTCGCTGCCAGGTGGGCGGTGTTCCGCCCATACCGGAGTCGCTTTTGACGAAAAAACTTACGGCGCTGGAACAAAAACGCCTTACGGCACACGGGGTTTTGTACGGGCTGCTGGCGGCACTGGAAGCCTGGGAAAATGCGGGACTCGCCCTCCCTGCCGGTGATGCGCCGCCCGACTGGGATACGGGCACCATCTTTGGGAGCGGCCTGAGCGGCGTTCAAACCCTACGGGAGGCCATTTATAAAACAGACCAGCGGAAAGTAAAGCGCCTGGGAGGCGCCGTAGTGGAACAAACCATGCCCAGTGGCATAAGCGCTCTGCTGAGCGGCCGTTTGGCTTTGGGCAACTGGGTGAGCAGCAACGCCAGCGCCTGTTCTACCGGAACGGAGGCCATTATCATGGCTGCCGAGCACATCCGGCGAGGCCAGGCGCAACGGATGCTGGCCGGTGGCGGCGATGCCGACGGGCCCCACGTATGGGGTGGTTTTGACGCCATGCGGGTGCTCAATACGGGGCATAATGATAGCCCTACTGCTGCCAGCCGCCCCCTGGCGGCCGATTCGGCCGGCTTTGTACCCGGCAGTGGTGCCGGCGCCCTCTTGCTGGAATCCCTTTCCAGTGCCCAAAAACGCGGGGCACCTATCCTGGGAGAAGTCCTGGGGGGCGCCGTAAACAGCGGCGGGCAGCGAGGCAACGGAAGCATGACGGCCCCTCACTCCGAAGGCGTACAGCGCTGCATCCAGGCAGCCATAGCCAGTGCCGGCATCACGCCTCACCAGATAGGGCTTATCGCCGGGCACTTAACCTCCACTATGGGCGATGTTCGCGAGGTGCACAATTGGGCGGAAGCCCTCAATAGGCGCGGCAAGAACTTCCCCCGTATCAACGCCCTTAAATCCATGACCGGCCATTGCCTCAGCGCTGCCGGGGCCATCGAAACGGTAGGGGCGGTGGTCCAGATGGCAAACAATTTTATCCATCCAAGCCTTAACGCTGCTCATTTGCATCCCCAGATAGCCGAGCTCATTGATGACCAGTGTGTACCCCGGGACCTGATACCAGAGGGGCCCTCAGTTATAGCTAAATCCAGTTTTGGATTTGGTGATGTAAACGCTTGCTTGATCCTTAAAAAATGGAACCCATGACCCGAAATGAAATAAAAAACCGGCTCGAAGAAATTATCCGGCCCTACGTAAGTAAGCCCGAGAAATTGGCCGAAATGACCGAACAGAGCGACTTACTTAAAGATTTGGAAATCAACTCTGCTCACCTGGTGGATATCATACTTGACATGGAAGAGAGCTTCGACATCGAAATAGACGATAAGGCCGCGGAGCAAATGCTCACCGTGGGCCAGGCGCTGGATGTGACCGAAGATTTACTCGCTAAAAAGTGATTGGTAATGATCTCATTGCGCTCGCTACCTGGAGCCAAGGAGGCGCAGAACGGCTGGAGCGCTACCGCCGGAAAGTGTTCCATAGGGAAGAGCGCCGCTTACTCTCT
Source organism: uncultured Bacteroidota bacterium (assembly GCA_913056475.1). Lineage (GTDB taxonomy): Bacteria > Bacteroidota > Bacteroidia > Flavobacteriales > Schleiferiaceae > CAJXMS01. The sequence continues at coordinate 1,080 of CAJXMS010000161.1, read as the reverse complement.
GAGCTGGCCCTACCGCTGGCCTGGCAGAATGCCTTAGGGTGGAGCCTTAAAGAAGCCGCCTATAAAGCCCATTATCGGCAGCGGCGGGGGCGCCTATTTGCCCCGTTAAGTTTGGCGATCAAGAGCCTAGAAAAGGAGGGAAGTACTTATCAGGGGGCCCTGCTTATTGAAGGGGTATATTATCAGCTATCCAGCGAGGAAAGGAGGGAAATGCTCCACAGCCTGGCCTGGAAGGCAGGCGCCCGCCGGCCGGTCTGGCGGCTTCAGAAGCAGCGGCCCGGGTTTTTCTGGTACCAGGGGAAATATTTACGCTTTTACAAAGATGAAGCGGGGGTCCCCTGGGTGGCCTCCTTTGATTGCGATGAGCAGTATAGCTCGCCGGCCTCTCTTTCCCATGACGGAGGCCTGCATGCCTGGGCCTGGTGATGCCTCCCTTTACCGGGAGCCGCCACCACCACCGCCGTAGTTGCCGCCTCCTTTTCCTCGGCGTTGGCCTGGGCCATTTTTCTTATTGAGGCGATAGCTGAAAGTTAGCGTAAACTGGCCCCGGCGCCATTGAAAACGGCTAAAGCGGCTAAAGTTTTCCCCATACGTGTAAGCGCGGCGGTAGCGGGTATTGAACATATCTCGTGCCGCGAAAGTGATGGTACCCTTGCCTTTCAGGATATCCCGGCTCCAGGCCAGGTCCATGGTGTAGATACCCAGGCGGCGGCCCTGGGTAGTTTGCTCCGGGGCGCGCAGGTTAAAGCTAAGCTGCAAATCGCTGTTCCAGAAGGTGAAAGTATTGGATATACGCCCGTTTGCCGTGTTGGTACGGGCATTAAAGTCCTGGCCTTCATAGCTCCCCTCGGTTACGGCCCGGTAAAGATTGATATTGGCATTGGTCGAAAACCAATCGGTAGGTTCCCACTGGATATTAAACTCGAGACCGTAGGCATTTTGGGTAGATAGATTGACTGGAAAAATGCGGGTAAAACCATTGCTATCGACCTGGCTAATGCGTTCTACTACCCCCGTCCGGTGGCGGTAGTAAACGCCCCCGTAAATAGAGCCACTTTCCAGGTAGCGGAGGTACCCCAA
>CAJXMS010000160.1 GCA_913056475.1 uncultured Bacteroidota bacterium | reverse complement strand
AGAAAATTGGGCACCGCGTACTGCCGGGCGGTACTGATGTCTTTTACCCAGAGATAGCTTATGGTATTATTGATATCAAGCATATTAAATAATTCCAGGCCTAACCATAGACTTTTAAAGCGGTTCATAAAAGGCCAGGGGTGCTGGCGGCCTTCTTCTTTGAATATTTTAATAAAGCCGATATCGACCCGCCGGTAAGGAGGCAGCCGAAAATTGCGGTCTTTGGGTTCGGCCTGTGGAGGCCCCAGGGGCAATCCGGTCCCATAAGCCAGGGTCAAACTCACCCGGAAGGTGGGGTCACTGGGGAGATAATCCTGAAAAAACACTTTGAAATTGAAACGCTGATCGGTAGGGCGGGGCAAAAAGCCCGCGCCATCGCCCGCTATGTTTTCCTGAATGGTCATTACCGAAAGGCTGGCCCAGCTATCGATGCCCTTAACAAACTCTCCATTGATACGGTAGTCCAGGCCGTAAGCATAGCCCACGGCATTATTCCGGGCGTTGTAACGGATGCGCACGTTGTCCAGGCTATAGGGAATCAGCTGGTTAAAGTCTTTGTAGTATAGTTCGGTAACCATTTTAAAGGGGCGCCCCCAAATCTGCAGCTGGTAATCGTGCCCCAGTACGAGATGCAGGCTGCGCTGGGCCTTAATGTCCTCGTTTACCCCGCCTTCCAGGCGGCGCATCTCGCGGTAAAAGGGCGGTTGGTAATACAGGCCGCTGGCCAGGCGAAACACCATGTCGTTATCGGCCCAGCTAGGTTTAAAGCTTAGGCTGGCCCGGGGGCTGAGCACGTTTTGATCGTTAAAGGTCCAGTAGTGGGTGCGCAAGCCGGCGTTCACGTACCAATCGCCACCCTCGGTAGCAATAAGCTGGGAGCGCTCCAGATAGCCCGTGAGGCGAAGGCTGCTGATGGCCACCCGGCTGGCAAAACTCTCGAAGAGCGCTAAAGTCTCTTCACTGCGAATACTACTGTAGGCATTGCCGGCCAGGGGGTTGCCATTCGTGTCTAGGTTGGTTACCACCAGGCTGTCGTAGGTAAAGCCCGATTGGTCGGGCACATTATAGCCGGCCGAGTCTATGCGTTCCCATTCCCGGTAGCGGTCTTGAATGTCTTCCAGCTGCACCTTAGCCCCCCAGCGCCAGGTTACGGCGCCGTCTTCATAAAGGCCCCGGTGGGCCAAATTACCCACGATGGCGTCCAGCTCATTGCGGGCATAATTTTGAAAACCACCCGTGCCCCGGGTGAGGCTTATTTCGCCAAAACGATCGCTGCCCAGGTTGCGGTTGAGCTCACCCAGCCGGTAAGCGCCCACCACGTCAAAGTTTTCTTGTTCGGTGGTTTGGAACCCGGAGGTATAAAAGGATAGCAAGAGTTTATCATTGGGCCGGTAATTGGCTTTAAGCGCGCCAAAGCGGGTCGTAAAGTCGTATTGCTCCTGGCCGTCGAAAAACACATTTAGCCGCAAGGCTTCCTGAAAGGTGCCAAAATCGGTGGTCCGGCTCTCGGGAATAACCCGGTAAAGGTTGCGGGAAAAATTGCCCATAAAGCTCAACTCCCACTCATCGGTAAGCGCGTAGGTAAGGTAGGCCTGGACATCGGTATAGCGCGGACGGAAATCAGCGCGGGTGTCCAGGGAGCCCAGCAGGAGCTGATTGGTCCGGTAGCGGCCGCCTACCAACACATTGAGCCGGTCGTTTGCCAAGGCATCCTGGTACACCACATTGCCGCCCAGCAGACTGCCCTCTACGGAGAGGCCAAATTCATTGGGCCGCCGGTAGGTAATGTCCAGAACGGAACTCATTTTATCGCCGTAGCGGGCCTCAAAGCCCCCGGCCGAAAAATCCACATTGCTCACCATGGCCGAGTTGACAAAACTGAGTCCCTCCTGGCGGCCGTTCCGGGCCAAAAAGGGCCGGTACACCTCGATGCCATTCACGTATACCAGGTTTTCGTCAAAATTACCTCCTCGCACGCTGTACTGGCTGCTGAGCTCATTGGAGCTGCTCACGCCGGGCAGGGTTTTGATTAGGCCCTCTACCGAAGAAGAAGGACCCACAAATTTTTCAATGCTCCGGGTTTTGACCGATATTTTATTGTCAAAGCGGGCCTTGCGATCCACTATGCTGGTCTCTTCCAGCATGTTTTCCATGAGCACCAACTGGGCATTGAGCTGGTAAGTGGTATCCGGACGCAGGCGGATGCGGGCCGAGTCGGGCCGGTACCCAAAGCTGGTAAAATACACCGTGAGCTTATTCCCGGCCGCTACCTTAAGGGAATAACGTCCCTGTTCATCGGTAAGGGCGTACTGGCTGCCCAGGCTCACGCGCACCCCGTCCAGTGCTAGGCCGGCCGTATCCACCACTTGCCCTTTAAGTACACTACTCTGGGCGGCCAGGGAGCCGGAAAGCAGGAGTGCCAGGCTCAGAAGCCCCAGGCGGGCGGACGGCCGTTTAGCAGAAGGGAGCAAGCGGAGCAAGGTGCGCACAAAAAAAGCGAGGTAAGGGGTCGGGTTACGCATGGCCAAACGGCATATGGCCGAAACTATTTTTGAAGCGAATTAAAAAAGCTCGCCCAGGCAAAAGGGTCCGATAAACGCCCCAGAATGGCGGTCCCGGCGTTATCAAAGCCCTGGTAGCGGCCGTAGTTATAAATCTGCCGATTTTGCATCTGGATGGCATAGTCCTGGATCTCGGCCGAGCTGTAGCCCATATCTTCTGCCCGGGCTTTGAGCTCTTGAATAGCCAAATTGCGGCGGGCTATGTCGTTTTTGGTCATTTCGGGGCGCGTAGCCAGAAAGGCTTCTTTAAACTGATCCCGGCTGGGCCAGGGATAGAGTGTCACTTCGTCCAGCATGGTGGTATCGCGCTGCATCACCACCCGGGCCAGGTATTTATTGTCCCGCAGGGTATCCGGTACTACCAGCCGTTCCTTTTTAAAACCGATGCTACTAAATACCAGGGTATCGTTGGGTAAGGTAGCAAAAGAGAAGAAACCTTCCGGACTACTCACCGTGCCTCCTCTTCCAGCCACCGAAATCACATTTACATAAGGTATGTACTGGGCGGCACTGTCGGCGGTCACCACGATACCGGATATCTGCACCGGCTGGCGCTGGTCTTTGGACTGCGCCTGGGCGGCCTGCGGCCAAATGTGAGCCAGCGCTACCACAACAATAAAGGTAATAAGGGTTATTCCTCTCATAGGCTGCAAAGGTGCTCAATAAATTCCTCAGGGCCTTAAAATGGGGAGAATCTTCTCCCGGCGATTGCCTTCCGCATCGCGCAGCACCAGGCGAAGTTTGATGTTCCCGGGGAGGGCAGGTAGGTCCTCAGACCGCAGAAGCAAGCGATCGGTTTTGGCATCGTAATAAAGCCGCACCCAGGTATCGCCTACCCAGGCATTGTAGGCTTCTATCCCGCTCTTATCATCCGCCACGGTGATGGCCATCATTTGGCCTTCTTTCAAAACTTGCCCCCGCCCGGGATGCCGTGCGGTCACTTGCGGGGCAATCGTGTCCATATCCACCGCGTAGCGGCCTAGCTGCCGGCTGCGGGCATACACAAAGCCATCCCGGTAGCTGCCGGGAAGGTACTCAGCCCGCTGGTCTTCCTCGTTGAGCCGCACCAGGCCCATCTTAGCCCGGGGCAGATTTTGATCCCGCGCCGTTGCGTTGAGCCGTAAGCCCAGTTCAAAGGGCCGGTGTAAGCCTATCAAAGGGCTGCCCACCTGATGAATGGACGACAGCCAGGCCTTCCCCCCCGTTGTATCGACTTGATGCTCCAGGTAAGCCGGCTGGTAAACGGCCCTGGGGGGCAGGTGAAAAGCGATGTTTTCTTTTTTAAAGCCGCTCGCAGCCTCCGGGGCCAAGCGAGGCAAATCCGGCTGGGGCGCTCTTTGCGGGGGCTGCGGGGCGGCTTTTCGCTGCACCTTAAAATGCAGCCGGGCCATATTGCCCGCCAGGTCGCTCACTTCCACCCGCACCGGCACCAGGCTATCGGGCGGAAGCTGGGGCAAGTGCATGACGGGCGTTTGCTCGTAAGCGCTAAATTCATTGTAGGGCAGCCGGTAGAGGCGTTGGAAGCGTTCCCCGCAGCACGCTGCCTGACTGTAATCAATGTGGGCATTGGCAAAACGGGTTTCGGAAAAGGCAAAGCGGCGGGCCGTAAAGCGGTAGCAGAGCTCATCGGCCAGGTACAACTCTATCCGGTAGGGCCCATTGTGATTGGGAGCGCCGTTGAGCCGGTCAAAGGTTTCAATGCCAAAGGCAGGTGTATGCTGCACCGTAACGATGCCATCGCCCGTCAAATAATATGCGCCCCCTTTTTGGCTTTGCACCCGAAAATGGCGATTGCCCACCAGTTCGTTGCCCCGGTACTCGTACACGCTTAGCTCTTCCAGGGAAGGGGGCCGCTCATCCTTTACCGCAAAGCCAAAGAGCAGCGGATTGATGATCTCCTGCGTTTGGCTGTCTCGTATCTCAAAATGAACGTGGGGGCCGCCGCTGCTACCACTATTGCCACTTAAGGCCAGAACGTCGCCTCTTTCGTAGGTAAAATCTTCCGGGCCTAAGTAAAGGTCTATTTCATTTTTATGCAGGGCGGTCTGGCGCTTTTTAAGGAAAGCCTCCAGCTCTTTATTAAAGCGGTGTAGATGGGCATACACCGTCGTGTAGCCGTTCGGGTGCCGCAGGTACAGCGCCCGGCCAAAACCGGAAGAAGACACCTTAATGCGGCTTACATAACCCGGGCCGGCCGCATAAACCTTGGCCCCGATGCGCCCCCCCGTACGCAAGTCTATACCCGAATGAAAATGATTGCTCCGGACTTCGGCGAAGGTGCCACTTAAGGCGGGGCTTAAATCCAGCGGATAGCGAAAATAATCTTGGGGATGGTCCTGTCCGCTTAAAAAAAGAGGAAAGCACAGCAGGAAAACAAAAGCTAAGCGCATCGGCATTCTATTTAAGGATCAAGTATAAGGAAAATCTCCCCCGGAACGAGAGCCCCCTCGGCCCTTAGGGTAGCTCAATCTTTCTATCTTTGACCCGATGGAAAATTACGTGGTATCCGCCCGCAAATATCGGCCCCAAAACTTTAAAGAAGTGGTGGGCCAACAGCACGTCACCAATACGCTACTCAACGCCATTAAAAATAACCACCTGGCACAGGCCCTGCTTTTTACCGGGCCGCGTGGGGTGGGAAAAACCACCAGCGCCCGCATCCTGGCCCGCCTGGTTAATACCGAACAAGGCGCGGATCCCGATCAGGATTTTTCCTTTAACGTATTGGAGCTGGATGCCGCCTCCCACAACTCGGTAGACGATATCCGGGGCCTGGTAGACCAAGTCCGTATCGTACCTCAAACCGGCCAATACCGCGTATTCATAATCGATGAGGTGCACATGCTTTCCCAAGCGGCTTTCAACGCCTTCCTCAAAACGCTGGAAGAACCGCCCGCCCACGCCATATTTATTCTGGCCACTACCGAGAAGCACAAGATCATC
>CAJXMS010000159.1 GCA_913056475.1 uncultured Bacteroidota bacterium | reverse complement strand
CGAAACAGGTTGAATTGACGCCATACGCTGACATCCCACACCTACTTACACCGGTTATTGTTGAGCCTGAGCGTTGTATTTCGGCACTGAAGTGGGCGACGGCTGAGATGGAGCGGCGTTATTCGGCACTGGCCGAAGCCGGCAAGAAAAATATTGCTGATTACAACAAGGTGAAAAAAGAAGCCAAAAGCTAAGCAACCCTTCGCCGAGCTGCCGTGCAGCTCAGCAACGCGGGAAAAGCCTTTAAAGGCATTTCCTATCTGGCGAAATTAGCTTTTACGCAAGCTTAGCTAAAGGAGGTTACTAGCTCTCTTTCCGGCGGGTAACCTCCTTTTCCATTATATCGCGGAAGCTTGGCTTGTTTTAGACTTGACCACCTTAATTTTGATCAAGCCCCCTTACCCTTAGAAAACCAACCTAAAGCGCCTGTTTCTCCCACCTCCTTTTTATGTTTAAACGACTGCAACAAATCATAGCCGACCTCGCCGCCCTCATCGAAAGCGAGCTGGAGCTTTACAAGCTTCAAGGGCTACGCCTCCTTAGCCGTACGCTGGCCGGCGGTTTTGCCATCTTATTCTTCATGCTCTTTTTTATCATTATTATGATTTTGGGGGGCGTGGCGATTGGCTTTGTCTTATCCGACGTGCTGGGCAGTTACGCCGCCGGCTTTGGGGTAGCAGTGGGGGCTTTTTTAGTTTTATTTTTCCTATTGCTTCTGCTGCGCCGCCCCTTACTACTGCGCCCTTTTGAAAACCTAATAATCCGCTTCTACCTCCAGAAAGAACAGAAGTCCACTCCGGAAGAAAAAGAAGCGGCTTCTAAGGAAGCCCATGGAGAAAGCAGTCTCTCTTCAAATAACGACCATGCGAAATCGTAAGGAACTGGAAGCCCGCATAGCCCAGCTGAAAGGCGAAAACCGCCAGCGTAAAGAACGCCTTGAAAAAGAGTGGCAGGGCCTGGGTAAATCCACGGCCCGCATGAAGCAATCTTTTAACATTACCCGGGCGGTGGTCAGCCTTCTGAGGGGCAAAAAGAGCAAGCAGAAATGGATCCAGGCCCTGCTGCCCACCCTGAGCAGCTTTCTGGCCGGCTGGCTGGTTAAACGTAAAAAATCCAGTTCTTAAAGGTCTGGGGCTTCCGGCCCCGCATTGCCCAATTCTTCTACGAGGTCGGCTACTTTGATGAGTATAAAAACTCATAATCAAAGGTTTAATAAAACTTATGATGTGAGTTTTGCCGCTTTTTTGTTCGCCCTCTTTCCGGCTAATTAGTTGTTTTATTTACCTATCTCGTTTTCCCTTCGTCCCGGGGTATTGGAATCGTGTGGTCGTTTGGCCCGGCTCTGAAAATAAAATGGCAGTGGCCAGCGGAGTAGGTTACATTTGGCCGGGAGGCCAAATGAGCGTCACTTAGGGTCAAACTGCCGCAATAAAAGGGGAAATACGACCAGCTGGCCAAAGAGTGCAAAGGCAATGGCTACGCTGGAAAGCGCCCCGAAGTAGATCACCGTGCGCAGCTCGCCTAAAACCATAAGAAAATAACCGGCAAAGAGCAGAAGGCTGGTGTACAAAATGGCGCGCCCTACGTGGCCTACCGTTAAGTGACGCGCAATGGATGGGGAGTGTCCGCGGCGGCGTAAGCGCTGGTAATGGTAGGCAAAGTGCATGGTATCGTCTACCGAAAAGCTCAGCACGATGCTGGCGATGCAGGCGGTGGCGGTGTCCAGCGGTATGCCCGTAAAGCCCATAAAACCCAGCATGGCGATAATGGGTAAAAAATTGGGCAAAATGCTGATGACGGCCAGGCGGAGCCGGCCCAAAAAGGCCCAGAGCAAGAGGAAAATAATAACGATGGCCAGGCCCAGGCTACGCACCTGCGCCTGGGTGACGTAAGAAGTAATGCGGCTGTAAAGGCTCTGATACCCGCTCACTACGAGCTGGGCCTGGGGCCCAAGGATCTGGGCCGCTTTCGCTTGAATGGCATCGATGCGTTGAGCCAGGGTTTGCGCGCTGATGAGTTCTCCCGAGAGGACCAGTCGGCCCAATTTACCTTCCTGAGCCACAAAGCTGGACACCAATTCCGGGCTGCGCAGGCGCGCCTCTTCTTCTATCAATTTTAGCAGCGAGGCGTTTTGCCATTGGCGGGGGCCCACTTCTCGATATCGCTGGGCCAGCGCGGCCTGCACTAAGCTGTGGAGGCCCGTAACCCGGTGTATACCGGGCTGAGCGGTGAGGGCCGTGTCCAGTTGATTGAGGCTTTGCAGAAGATCAGGATCCCATACGCTGCTTGCTTCCTGCGGTTTTATTAAAAACTCCAGCGGCATGTAAGGCCCCAGGTACTCCTCCAGGGCCCGGTGGTCTTGCCGTACGGGATGGTGGGGCGGGAGGTAATTTATACTGTTGGTGTCTATGCTGATCCAGAAAGCTCCCGTGAGCCCCAGCCCCAGTAAAAGGGCGGTAAGACCTTTTCCCCATGGAGCATGCTGTAAAACCCACTGTTGCCAGCGCTGGAGCTTTCGCGCCACGCGCTGATGGCTCCCTCGCTCGGTGGGCGGGCTTACCAAAAAGAAAAAGCCCAGATAAAAACTAAAGAACAAACCCAGCGCAATGCCCAAAGCTGAAAATACCCCGAAAATGACCAAGACGCGAATGGGGGTAACGGTGAGGGTGAGAAAACCAGCCATGGTAGTAAGGGTGGTAAAAAGGCAGGGGCGCCCTACATCGCGCAGAGCGGCCAGGGCGCGCTGGCGGGGAGAAATCCGGGCGGGCAGTTGCTCGTGTGCATTGAGAAGGTGCATCACGTCCATCACACAGAGCAGGATAATGATCACCGGCACCAGGGTGGTCATCAGATTAAGGCGGTAGCCCAGACTGCCGTAAATAGCCAGGGTAAAAAAGGTACTTAGCCCAATACTTAGCAGGGCAAAGGCCACGTGGCGCCACCGCCGGTATATTCCGTACAGGAGGAAAAACATGAGCAGGTACCCTGCGCCCGTGAAGAGAGCAAAATCACGTTTGGAAAGCTGATTGAGCGCTTCGTAGATCACGCCCACGCCGCCGTACAGCAGCTCCTCCGGCGGGAAAAAATGCTGGGCCGCCTGCTTTACCTGGGCCAGGATTTCGCTGCGGCGCTGCTGAAAGTCGGGGAGTTTGGCCAGCTTTACCACCAGGCGCACCGTCTGGTGGTCTTCGCTGAAGAATTGCTGCTGCAAAAAAGGCTGCTCAGCCAGTAAGCGCCGGATCCGCTTCGGACGCGGCTGGGCGCCCAGGAAGGGGCGCGTAGTGGTAGAAAGGGGATTGGCGCTGGGCAGTTGTACGCCGGCGGGGCCATACACCTGGGCTACTGGCCCTAGCTTCTGCAGCGAGTCGCTCAAGTGGCGAATTTGCTCAAGCGATTGGCGCCTGAGGAGCCCCTTTTCCTGGTGAATGGCCAGGATGAGCACTTCATCATTGCCAAAATTTTCCTGGTACTGGTAGTAGCTCTGCAGGGCGGGGTCCTTTTTGATAAACCACACCGTGAGGCTGTTGTCCACCTCCAGGGCTCGCTGTAGCCCGGGGGCCAGCCCTATCCCCAGCCCCACCAGAAGTACGGCCATAAGCCAGCGCATGCGAAAGAGTACCTCCATCTAACCCATGATCTTTTTGATTTGGGCCAGTGCTTTTCGGCCGTAAGGCGGGTACTTGAGCGGAATATCCAGCCAGGTAGCGTTGTTGAGCAGCGCTTTTTGGTGGGAGAAGGTATCAAAGCCGAAGCGGCCGTGGTACTGCCCCATGCCGCTCTGCGCTATACCGCCAAAGGGCAAATGGGGATTGCTGAGATGCAGCACCGAGGTATTGATGGCGCCCCCGCCAAAGGCGATTTGTTCGGTGAAGCGCCGTTGCGCCGCCCGGTCTTCCGCAAAGACATATAGCGCCAGGGGCGGGTCATATTTTTGGATAAAAGCCCGGGCTTCTTCTTCCGTATCGTAGGGGATCACCGGCAGGATGGGCCCGAATATCTCTTCTTGCATAACCGCTGCTGCCGGATTCACTTCTCCCAGAAGCGTGGGGGCGATTTGGCCTTGACCTTCGTCGTACTCGCCCCCCAGCAGCACCTTGCCGTCGTTTAGATAGTCTTTTTGGCGGGCAAAGTGTTTATCGTGGATCAGGTTTCCGTAATCAGGGCTTTGCAGGGCCCCTTGCGGGAAAAAGTGCTTGAGGGTGCGTCGGAAAGTCTCGGTCACTTCATCTATTTGTCCCCGGGGTACCAGCAGGTAATCGGGGGCCACGCAGGTTTGGCCAGCATTGAGCCATTTGCCGAAGGCGATGCGCCGCACCGCCACTTTTAGGCGGGCACTGGGGTGGATCACTGCGGGGCTCTTGCCCCCCAGTTCCAGGGTAGTAGGCACCAGCTGGGGCGCGGCCAGTTCGGCTACCGCCCGGCCCACGGCGGTACTGCCGGTAAAGAAAACGTGGTCAAAGCGGTGGGCCTTCATGAGGCGGGGCACCACCTCGTGGCCGGGTCCCTGCACCACGGTGAGCAGCCCGGGATCAAAATGTTGGGCCACCAGCTTTTCCACCAGCCGGGCGGTGTGCGGGGTAAACTCAGAGGGTTTAAGCACGGCCGTATTGCCCGCGGCCAGGGCCGCTACGGCCGGGGCCAGCAGGAGCTGCAGCGGGTAGTTCCAGGGGGCTATGATCAGGGTTACCCCTTTGGACTCGGGCCGGATGTAGCTGCGGCTGGGCCAGGTAAACAGGGGGCTTTTCACCCGCCGGGGCCGGCTCCATTTTTTGAGCTTGCGGAGGGTAAGCCGCAGCTCCGCCTTTACGAAACCCACTTCCGAGGCATACGCCTCAAAGGGCGGTTTGCCGAGATCGGCCGCCAGGGCTTCCAGCAGCGCCGTTTCTTCCTTTTCCAGCAGGGAGAGGAGCTTTTGTAGGGAAGCTTTCCGCCGGGAGAGGGCTTGCGTATGGCCCGCCGCGTAGTAGGCTTTTTGGGCAGGGTAGGCTTCCGCCAAATGTGTTTCCGGGGAAAGAGAAAGGGGTTCCATGATTTGAGGCATTTCAAAGGGGAGAGCTACAAAAGCTAAGCCCCTCACAAAATACCGAAAAAGTACCCGGAATGTGCGCGAGCCATTTTGCCACAAGGGTCCTGGAGGAAAAAAGCCTTAGGAATCCTTAGCAGCAGCGGGGAAAAGCTTTTTAAAGCGGGGATAGGCGAAGAAATTGTGCTCGCCCCGCTCGAAGGGCGGCTGGATCAGCTCGTGATATTTTCCAGGCACCTCCCGGTTATGGCCGGGCAGAAGGTAAAGGTGAAGCTTGTCGTTTTTCTTTTTGGCCCGTTTGCGCACCACTTTAAGCTGCTCGGGTAGGTTGAGGGCATCATCGGCGGTGATGGTGAGCTTGTTTTTGGAGAATACCCCGCAGGTTTGCAGGATGAGATGGGTCGCTTCTTCCCAGTAGGGGCTTACGATGGCGTATTTAAACTTTTTGCGCTTTTCTATGTGATCGAAGATGCTCTGTACGCCAGGGCGGATCTCGAAGGAATCGTCTTCGTCCACAAAGTA